>CBDUFA010000039.1:0-8939 GCA_965366295.1 uncultured Hyphobacterium sp. | reverse complement strand
TGAATAGCGTGGTCAGCACCCGTCCGATCGGAGCCGGGCTGACATCCACGCCCGGTGCATCCTGTCCACCCCGCTTGGGCTCTTTCATCGTCCACAGGAAGATCGGCGCGAGCACGACGCCCATCAGGCCGACAATGATGAAGGCCGCCCGCCAGTCCAGCAGGGTCGCCACCACGCCGCCGAATATGATGCCGACGGCGCTGCCGATGGGAATGCCGAAGGAATAGATGGCCAGCGCGCGGCCACGCTTTTCAGGCGGGAAATAGTCGGAAACCAGCGAATAGGCGGGGGCGACGCCGCCCGCCTCGCCGACACCCACCATCATGCGGGCAAAGAAAAGCTGCCAGAAATTCATGGCCAGGCCGCAGACCGCGGTCATCGCGCTCCAGACGGTCAGCGCGATACCGATTACCCATTTCCGGCTGGTCCGGTCGGCCAGCATGGCGATCGGAACCCCCAGCGTGGAATAGAATATCGCGAAGGAGACGCCCCGCATCAGGCCGAGCTGGGTATCCGAGAGTCCAAGTTCCGCCTGGATCGGGATCGACAGGATTCCGATGATCTGGCGGTCGATGAAATTGAACGTGTAAACGACGATCAGGATGAAAAGCACATAGGCGCGGTAGCCCGATCCGCCCGGTGTCTCGGCCTTGGCCGTCGTCGTGTCACTCATTCGGATGTCTCCAGGAAGGCAATGGCATCGGCCACGGTTCGCGCGGGGTCGTCTTCATGCGCGGCGTGGGCCAGGTCGTCATAGATGATCAATCGGGCGTTCGGAATGGCATCGCGGACCCGCGGGCCCTGCGCTGCCGGAATCAGGAGATCACGTCCGCCCCACATGATGAGTGTTGGCGCTGTGATCTGTGCCAGCAAATCTGTCGGATCCGGCATGGTGAATTCGCGGATATGGGCGATGAATGCCTCGCCATTTCCTTCCCGGCGCATCATGTCGAGAATCGTCTGGAACCGGTCCTCGCTGACCGTTGCGGGGTTGGCATAGGTGATTGCCAGGCTCTGGCGAACACCGGCTTCCGGCGCCAGCTGGAAAAAAGCCTGGATGGCGGCCGGCGGTTCCACCGGCTCATCGCCGACCTCGTTGAACTGGAACACGCCCGGATCGACGAGGATCAGCTTTTCCACCCGGTCGGGATGGGTGGCGGCAAAGCGCCACGCGATCGTGCCGCCCAGCGAACTTCCGGCCAGCGACGCCCGCTCGATATCGAGCGCATCCATCACCTCGGCCAGGAATTCGGCCCGCTCCTGCGGGGCATACCGGCCTTGCGGATCGGGGCCCGTCAGACCGTGGCCGTTGAGGTCATAGCGGATCACGCGGTGGGTCTGCGCCAATGGCCCGGCCCAGCCATCCCAGCTCTCCAGCGAGAAGGAAAATCCGTGGATCAGGATAATGACCGGCCCGTCCTCGGGGCCTTCTTCGCGAACGCGGACCCGCGCGCCGGCGATCTCCACGAAGCGGTCATTCTCACCCATATACCGGGTTTCCAGCGCATTGGCCGGCTCGCCGCCAGCCATGTTCTGATACCAGACATAGCCCGCGATGAGGACGACCAGAACGAGGCCCAGCAGGACGCCGACGATGAGGAGAATCGTTCGCATGAAATTACCCTACACGGCTCTGGCCCGGAGGCCAGAGCCGTCAGGTGCCGCAACTAGTAGCGGAAGGCGATGGTGCCGGTGAATGTCCGCGGATCGCCGTAGAAAGCGGTCAGCGTGCCTTCCAGACCCAGTTCCGGGGCAAACGTCGTATTGTCAACGAAGTCATAGCCGGCAACCTTGTAGCGCTCGTCGCTCAGATTGCGGCCATGGATACCGAACTGCCAGCGGCCATCGTCGGAATTCCAGAGCACACTCGCATTCCAGAGCGAATAGGCTTCCTGGTCGATCGCCGCGAACGGGATCTCGAACTGGCTCGAATCGCCGCGGTAGGACACGGTGGTCAGGGCGGTCAGCTCACCATTGCGCACCGGAGTGGTGTAGGTCAGCGTCGCCGACGCCGTCGTGTCCGGCGTGTTCTGGATTTCGACCTGGTTGGAGATGTCGACACCAAACGCGTTGATGAAGGTGTCGTAGGATCCGTCCAGCAGACCCAGCGACCAGTTGAAGGTCAACGTGTCACCCCGACCGGACATGTCGTCCGAGATCACCGCGCGGCCTTCATATTCAAGACCGCGGATCGTGGCGGCAGCGGCATTGGTCGTGACACCGGTGAAGGTGTCATTGATGCCGTCACCATCGGTGTCGATACCCACCGAACCCGGGATCTGCACGTCCTGATAATCCATGTGGAACAGGGCGAGCGCATGGCGGAAACGGCCATTGTCGTAACGCCAGCCGACTTCGTAGGAGTCGACCTCTTCCGGATCAAAGCCCATGAACTGGAAGATTTCGTCCGGGTCGACCGTACCGCTGCCATCGAAGTCAGGTGCCGCGGACGTCTGACCGCGCGGGTCGAACGAGCCGCCCTTGAAGCCCTGGCTGTAAGCAAAATAGAGGCTGTTCTGGTCGTTGACCGTGAAGTTCAACGAGGCGCGCGGGCTGAAATCCGTCCACTCATTGGAACCATCAAAGTCCGACGTCGTCGCGATCAGGATCGGGTTGCCGCCGAAATACTCCGAGAAGCCCCCGATATAGGTGCGGCGGAGGACGCGCGACTGGCGTTCGTCACTCGTGTAACGGCCGCCGATTGATGCGCTGACCCAGTCATTCAGATCGAAGCTGATGTCGGCATAGATCGACCAGGATTCCGTCGCCACATCGCCGAAGGTCTGGGCGTTGAGGCCTGGCAGGCCGACGGCCGGCAGGCTGCCCGTCGTGTCGAGAAGCACATCGAAGACGGTACTGGAATTGGCGTCGAGATAGTAGAAACCACCGACACCACTAATCCGGTCGCCTTCGAAGAGAAGCTGGAATTCCTGCGAGAACTGGTCGTTCGTGTAACGGCCCGGAACATCGAGGTCAGCCGACGGAAGGCTGTCGAAATCGATCGGCGTCAGCGTGTCGTCTTCGCGATAGGCCGTGATGCTGCGGAAGGTCCAGCGGTCATCATAGCGGTATTCGCCAAGCAGCGAGATGCCCGAGGCCTCGATCGATTGCTCGACAACATTCAGCCCGGCCCGTGTATCATAGACATTATCGAGCACCGGCGCACCGGTGAACAGGCTCGGTATCAGGCGATGGCCTTGGCGCGGCGCGGAGTCATCCTGCAGCGTGTCGGCCGCCAGGCGGAAGAACCACTGGTCGTTCGGCTCGAACTCGGCCGATGCACGGAAGGCCAACAAATCCTTGTTGTAATTGTCTTCGCCGGTTGTGAGATTGGTGCCGAAACCGCCACGCGTCATGCGGGCTGCCGCACCGCCGACCCGGAAAGTGTCGGTCAGCGGGGCGGAACCGGACACGATCAGGTCGAGCTGTTCGTAGGAACCGACATTGAGCCGGGCATTGAGCGTCGGCGCATCCGCATCGAGCCGGCGGGTGACGTATTTCACGGCGCCGCCGATCGTGTTGCGGCCATACAGCGTACCCTGAGGTCCGCGCAGCACTTCGATCCGCTCCACATCATAGATATCGAGCACGGCGGCCTGCGGGCGGTTGAGATAGACATCGTCGATATAGATGCCGACACCGGATTCGAAACCCGACACCGGGTCCTGCTGGCCCACGCCGCGGATGAAGGCCGACAAGGTGGTGTTCGTGGCGCGCGAGACTTCCAGCGTCACGTTCGGCGTGGTCTGACCGACATAGGTGATGTCCGGCAGGCCTTGCGTTTCCAGCTGCTCGCCGGAGAAGGCCGTCACGGAGAGCGGCACATCCATGATGGTTTCTTCGCGCCGGCGGGCTGTCACCGTCACGACATCACGATTGTCTTGCGAATCGGCCGCTTCATCCTGGGCCGCCGCCGACGCTGCCATCACCGGCAACATGGACGCACTTGCCAACAGGACAGCCAGCCGCGTGGAACGGTTACGAAGTATCATGGTATTCTCCCTCCGGCCTTCCGGACCGGTCGTCGCCGCAACCCCTGCAACCCGACCTGCCTCAAACGAGACCATTCAAACTGATGGCGCACACCAAATTCAACGCTAGTTGAAATGTCAAATGAAATTCATTGAGCGTTGAAATAAGTTTCACAGCCGGGCATCGATGCAACAGTGCGTGATGCGGCTTGCGGGATCGCGCTACGGGTGCGAGGCTTTCGCTTAAGTCTCTGTCTGGGGGAAATAATTTGATCAAACGAGGCGAAAGAACGCGGCAGAAGATACTCGACTCGGCCGAAAAACTCTTTGCCAGGCGCGGCTATCACGGCGTCACCATCCGCCAGATCACGACGGATGCGAAAGTCGATACGGCGCTGGCGAATTATCACTTCGGCACCAAGCGGAACCTGTTTGATGCCGTACTGCTGCGCCGGGCCGAGGAACTCAACGAGGTCCGTCTGAAGAAGCTCGAGGAGATCGAGGCGGCGGCGGAAAATGGCGTCGCCAGCCTGGAAGACATCATTGATGCATTCTCTCATCCGCTGCTCGATCGCTCTGAACGCGGAGGCCCCGGCTGGAAGAGCTATTTCGCCCTGATCGCCCAGATCAACAACTCGCCTGACTGGGGCGGCAAGCTGATGACGGAATATTTCGACCCGCTGGTGCGCCGCTTTGTTGCCGCGATCAAGCGGGCCTTGCCCGATGCGTGCGAGGAAGACATCTACTGGAGCTACCACTTTTTCTCGGGCGCGCTCGTTCTGACCTATGCCGAGACCGGGCGGATCGACAATCTCTCGGACGGAAAAGTCCACTCCAGCGATCTGGAAGCTGTTCAACTGCGCATGCCCCCCTTTATCGCCGCCGGCTTCCGTCGTCTTTGCCAGCCCCGCGGCACGCAATAGGCCCCCACGAAATTCAACGCTTGTATAATTTTAGTTGACCCGCCGCGATTTTGGCTCTCCCCTGTTCGGCAGATCGGAAACTCGCGGGGGCGCATGACGCTCAACCTGACACCACCAGCACCGTTTCTGCCGGACATATTGCGCCTGCAGGCGAAGTGGCGTGCGGGATCGCCGGCGATTGTCACCGACGAGTTGTCGCTGAACTGGGCCGAATTCGAAGCCCGCTCCAACAAATTGGCCAATGCGCTGCTCGAAAAAGGGCTTGTCCCCGGCGACACGGTTGCGCTCGTCATGTCCAACAGCGCAGCGATGGCAATCACCATAGCGGCCGCGATGAAGGCGGGTCTGGCCACCGCACCGCTCAATACCAGCGTTCTGCCGGCCGCCATGATCAGCATGATCCGGGACGCGAGCGCCCGGGCGGTCATCGTTTCACCGGCCTTTGTGGACGCGCTTGAAGACGCCGCAGCCGGGGCCGGATTCGACCTGCCGTCTATCCGGCTGGCCGATGGCGCGGCACCGGACAACTGGCAGCCGCTCGAAGCGTTGATGACGGGCGGCAACGCGGCATCACCCGACTGGCAGCCCACCCGGGACGCACCGCTCAACATCATCTACTCCTCAGGCACGACAGGCCTGCCGAAGGGCATTCTCCACACGCACGGAACGCGGCTGGACTGGACCTACGCGCTGGCAATTGCGCTGCGCTATCATTCGGGCGCAAAAACGCTGGTCACGCTGGGCCTCTATTCGAATATCAGCTGGGTCATGCTGCTGTGCACCTGGATGTGCGGCGGAACGCTCTTCATCCGCAAATCCTTCTCGGCCCCGGACGTGATCGAACAGGTTCAACGCCACGGCATCACCCACACCGCCATGGTGCCGGTGCAGTATCAGCGGATACTCGACGACCCGGCCT
Source organism: uncultured Hyphobacterium sp. (assembly GCA_965366295.1). Lineage (GTDB taxonomy): Bacteria > Pseudomonadota > Alphaproteobacteria > Caulobacterales > Maricaulaceae > Hyphobacterium. The sequence goes on along the minus strand of CBDUFA010000039.1, from coordinate 3,126 downwards.
TCGATGCCGCACGCCTCGCATCACTACAATATGTCATGTCCTGCGGTTCGCCCCTTCTGGCCCATACCAAGTCAGCCTGGCTGGAATTCTGTCCCGGTGTCATCGAGCTCTACGGCCTCACGGAAGGCCTGATCACCACGCTCGACCCCGAAGACGCGCCCGGCCGGCTGGCGTCTGTCGGCAAACCGGTCCCGGGAACCGACATAAAGATACTCGACGACGAAGACCGCGAATGCGCCGCGGGCGAGGCGGGCGAGATTGTCGGCTATGGCCATATCGCCATGCCGGGCTATCTCAACCGGCCCGAGGCGACACGAGAGGTCAGCTGGGCCGCGCCGGATGGCCGGATCTGGATGCGGACCGGCGATATCGGAAAACTCGACGAGGACGGCTTCCTCTACATTGTCGATCGCAAGAAGGACATGATCGTATCGGGCGGGCAGAACATCTATCCCAAGGATCTCGAAACGGTGCTGTTAAGTCACAAAGCCATTGCCGATGTGGCGGTCATCGGCGTGCCCGACGAGACCTGGGGCGAAACACCGGTCGCGATCGTGGTCGCCGCCAATGGCGCGGCGCCCACGGCAGACGACCTCGTCGCCTGGGCCAATCAGCGTCTCGGCAAGCAACAGCGCCTGCGCGGTGCCCATTTTGTCGATGAATTGCCGCGCAACCCGAATGGCAAGGTGCTCAAGCGCGAGCTGCGGCAGCAATTCGGCTGATCAGGGTGTCCAGTCCGCCGGCGCTGACAGTGTCCAGTGCCCGTATTCGAAACGCATTTCCCGCGACGGCATCCCGTCATTCATGACGATCAACCGACGGTGTTCGTCATAGATCAGCGCACCCGACTGCGATTGCGGCGGCGGCACGATTCGCGCGCAATCATCCCCGCCATCGGGACAGGTGGCCGGTTCGATCACCTCGCCCGATCCGATCGCTTCGATTTCCGCCCGCGCCTCCGCGAACGAAAAGCGCTCGGTCAGGGCGCGTGGCATCTGGGCGGAGAAATCCGGCACTTCGCCGGCATTGTCCGGCATCATGCCACCACCCCGCATCTGGCTGGCGATCATGGTCCGGGCAGAGGGCGGGATGTCGACCCAGCCGCCACGTTGCGGATTGAACATCGCGACATCATCGGGGGCCAGGTAGATGCGCTGACCCGTGCCGGTCAGGTATTCGGAGAAGTCGCCCTGATAGGTGTAGGTGACGGTCGAGTCATTGGTCGCCCCGGTCATGCGGATCATGCAGTCGGAAGCCGCGGCGTCGCCATCTTCGGCAAGGCAGGGCGGCTCGGTATCCGCCATTGTCTCGATACCCATCTGGGCAAAGGCGGGCGCGGCCGGAAACGCGATCAGCGCTGGCAGCAGGCATAGGCAACGGTACATGATTCACCCCTTCGGGATTGCTTCGATCAACGCCTTGGGGTGCCATGCGCTAACATACACGAAGCCGGACTTGAACCCGGGGCTATCCGGCTAGCGGCCTGGTCTGATACAGCCGGATCCGGATCCCGCCATGATCAATAGCCCGCGATGGCGGACCGAACGGCAATCGCGTCGCCCGGGCCAGCGCGTCATCACTCGTGACAAGACCGACCCGCCAGCCCGCGAAATTGCCCCGCAGAGCCTGGCCGAGCCCGTGATAAACGCCCAGGAGCGCCTTCCGGTTACCGATCCGCGCGCCATAGGGCGGATTGACCATGACAAGGCCTGCAGGCCCGTCGGGCGGAACAACGTCCGCGGCAGCGCCTTGCGTGAATGTTGTCCAGCCTGCAACGCCAGCGCGGTCCGCATTGGCCTGCGCTGCGGTGATGGCGCCGGCATCACGATCCGACCCGGCAAATCCGAACGCGGGTCGCGTGGCCGGCCCGGCAGATCGCATCACGTCCCAGGCCTTTGCATCGAACGGTTTCAGCTGCTCGAAGGCAAAGCGGCGCGCCCGGCCCGGCTTCAATCCCGCCGCCATTTCCGCAGCCTCGATCACGAACGTGCCGGAGCCGCACATCGGATCACACATCGGCTCGGCCCCACGATAACCGCAGGCCTGCAGGAACAGCGCCGCCAGTGTTTCGCGCATCGGCGCTTTCGCCACCGCCGCCTTGAAGCCGCGCCGGTGCAGCAAGTCACCGGATGTATCGAGGCTGATCGTGCAGAGATTATTGTCGATCCGCACCATGACGCGCACGCCGCCCTCCCCCGATGGCGCGCCCAGTGTGCTGGTGATGGCGTTTCCGACCCGCTCGGCGACAGCGCCGGCATGATAGAGTTTCGACTTGCGGCAGCTGGCCTCGACCGCAACCGGCACATCGGCACGCAGGACAGTGTCCCACGGCAGCTTCCGGGCTTTCTTGTCGAGCTGGGAGAGATGGACGGCCGGGAATTGCGCGAACCTGACGAGCACCCGGCTCGCCCCTCTCAATTCGAGATTGGCCCGCCAGACCTCCGGCCAGCCGCCGCGTATGGTGACACCGCCAGTGGCGATATCCGCCGCCCCGAAGCCGCGTGCGCGGACCTCGTCGGCCAGCACGGATTCCAGCCCCGGCGGCACAACAAGAAAGATTTCGAGATCATCGCGGCTTTGCATGGGCTTCGCTATACAAGCACTTGCGCCCGGGATCGACGCCGCTGTGCGTTCAGTTACCGAGGCTTTCCAGCCAGTGCTTGCGGCAAAGCGAGACATAGTCGGACTTGGCCACGCCCACTTGCGCACCTTCCTTGACGGCGGCGCCATGGGAATCCTGGCGCAGATTCATTGTCGCCTTGCGCCCGCAATGACAGATCGTCCGGACCTCCCGAAGATCATCGGCAATGGCCAGCAATTCCGCCGCGCCGGCAAACAGCTTGCCCTGGAAATCCGTACGAAGACCGTAGCAAAGAACCGGAAGGCCCAGCTCATCGCCCACCTTGGCCAGCTGCCAGACCTGGTCCGGGGTCAGGAACTGGGCCTCGTCCAAGAAAACCGCATCCAGCTGTCCGCCGGCTTTCCGGGCAGAAATAGCGGCGAACAGATCGGTGTCTGCGCGAAAAACCTGCGCGGTCGCACGCAACCCGATCCGGGATTCGATCTCGCCCTGATCGGCCGTTTCACTGGTGGCGTGATGGGCAGACGTCCAGAGCATCACCTTCA
>CBDUFA010000038.1:0-9023 GCA_965366295.1 uncultured Hyphobacterium sp. | reverse complement strand
CGCATCTGGTCACCGACGCGCATATGCGGGGTCAGGGATGTCAGCGGATCCTGGAAAATCATCGTCATCGACTTGCCGCGAATCCGGTTCAGCTTCCCGGCGCCGAGATTGAGGATCTCCTTGCCACGATACTTGATCGAGCCGGATGCGCGGCCATTCGATGCCAGCAGTCCCATGGCGGCGAGGAAAGTCTGGCTCTTTCCCGAACCGGACTCACCGACCACGGCAAGACACTCGCCGGGCTGGATCGACAGATTGATCCCACGCACGGCCTCGACATCGCCATCGGGCGTCGAGAAAGTGACCGCCAGATCCTCGACCGAGAGAATGGGGCTGGAACCGGAACTGTCTTGCTGCGTCACGCGGATATTCCTTGGTACTGTCGAAGTCGCGAGGATAATCCCCAACGCCGTTTTGGCCAGCTTTCACATCAGGCGGGTAACAGCAATGCGAATAAGGTTACGAATTGATGGGGATTTCGTATCCTGAGCAGCGATTCGCGAGGAATTTGCAGATGAGCCTCGGCCCGCTCGCCAAACTTCTTGAAGCGCTCCATGAGCACGCCCCCGACCCCGTCCTGGTGGTGGGCGGAGACCGCCTGATTTCTTACGTCAATCCCGCCTTCGAAAACCGTTTTGGATATGCGGCCGGCGAAGTCGCAGGCCGGTCGACGAATTTCCTGTTTGCCAGCAAATCGGGGTTCGACCGTTTCTGGACCGAGAGCGAGGACTCAGTCGGTCGCTGCATTTCGCGTCCCCGCGTGGAAGAATTCGTTTGCCAGGATGGAAAGCCTTTCAGCGGTGAAACCGTCATCATGCCGCTTCGCACCGCAGGCGGGGCTTTGGCCGGTACCGTGGTTGTCGTCCGGGACGTCGGCGAAGACCAGCTGCGCAATGTGGAAACCACGCAGACCGAGCGGCTTTTCCTCGATGTCCTCGAATCGAGTGGCGAGACAGCCTGGCGCCTGGATATCGGCGAGAATCGGGTCGAACTGGCCGGGCCGGCCGTCCCCGGCATTTTCGGCGCGAAGAACACACGGATCTCGCTGACGCTGGACGAATGGAAGCGGCATCTCGACGCGCCGAGCCGGGAACGGTGCATGCGGCACGTCGAGGAGATGATTGCACACGGAGAAAGCCAGACCGAGCTCGTGTTGAAGTCTGCCAAAGGCCAGGAACTTGTCGTTTCGGATCGCGGCCGGATCATCAAGTATGATGGCAAGGGAAAAGCCGTACTCGCCGCAGGTGTCTTTACCGACATCACCGAGCACCGAAAGCTCGAGCAGCGCTTTGCCGAGACCGACATCTATTTGTCGACCGCATTGGAGGCCGCCGATCTGGCGGCATGGCGGATCGATCTGCAAAGCAATATGTGCCGGCTTGATGGCCCACTCGTGCGGTTGGTCGAAATGCCGAACCGGAGCGGCGAAATCACCGGGGAACACTGGTGTTCCTTCGTCCACCGCGACGATCTCGGCAATGTCGTCCGCCAGACCATCGCGATGGCGGAAGGCCAAAGCGATTCAGCCAATGTGCTTTACCGGATCAAGGACAAGGCCGGTAATTGGCGCTGGATCAGTTCCATCGGGCGGGTCACGCACAAGGCGGCCGATGGGCGCAATCTGGTTACCAGCGGCATCATCAAGGACGTCACCGAGTCGATCGAGTTGAACGAGAAAATCGAGGCTGATCGCAACCGGTTCGAGACCATTTTCCGCAACACACCGGCCATGCTGCATCAAATCGACCACCGCGGCGTCATCACCGATGTCAGCGCGTACTGGCTCAGCCATCTCGGCTATGCTCGCGACGAAGTCATCGGCAAACGATCCGTCGACTTCCTGACAGAGGAATCGCGGATTTATGCCGAGCAGCACGCCATTCCCGACTTCATGGCGACCGGCCGCGCGCGGAATATCTCGCTGCAGTTTCGCAAGAAGAATGGCGAGATCATCGACGGGCTGATGAATGCCTATGTCGAACGGCTGCCTGGCAGCGTCGAGAATATCGGCTATGGCGTCATCACCGATGTCACGCAATTGCGGCGGGCCTATCGCGATCTAGAACGGTCCAATCGCGAACTCGACCGGTTTGCGACCATTGCGTCGCATGATTTGCAGGAGCCGTTACGGAAAATCTCGGCCTTCGCCGGCATGCTGCGGACCCGCTATGCCACCCAGCTGGATCAGGACGGCGTGCGTTGCGTCGAATTCCTCGTCGACGCCGCGTCCCGGCTTCAGCAATTGATTGACAACATGTTGGAGTATGCGCAGCTGGAATCGCGGCCGCTGCATCTTGAAAAACTTTCGATGCGGGAAATCGTCGGCGACATTTCCACGCGGCTGGAAACGCGGATTTCGGCCACCGGGGCAAAGATCGAACTAGCGGGCGTCGACACCATTATTGCGGACAAGTTCCTGCTGACCCAGATCATCCAGAACCTGATGTCCAACGCCATCAAGTACCGGTCCCAACAGCCGCCGGATATCCGCATATCCGTAAAGGAATACGAGAACAGCTGGGAATTGTCGGTGAGCGACAACGGTATCGGTTTTGACCCGAAATTCTCGCAGGAAATCTTCGAACCCTTCCGGCGTTTACATGCCCGCGGCGATTATGACGGCGCCGGAATCGGCCTCGCGATCGTCCGGCAAGCCGCCGACAGGCAGAATGGCCGGGTCTCCGTGGAAACCCGGCCAAATGAAGGCTCTGTCTTTACCGTTTCAATTCCGCGCGCCCTGGCGTCGCGGCGGGTGGCTTAGCTGCGTATCGGCACCGGCGCCGGCAGGAATTGCGGCGCGATCTTCAAGTCCTTCGCCAGGCGGAGCTTGGTCATCACCAGGAGCGCCGTACCGTTATAGTCGACAATCCGGTTCCAGATGCCGCGCTTCGGGAGATGGAGCGCACTGCGCGGGAAGTCATGGTGGTGGCCATGCAGGGCTTCGCCACCGGTCAGGAATGCCAGCATGTAATCGAACCATTTCGGGGTCTTGAGATGGCCGAACACGTTCACGCCCAAAGTCGTCGCATGGAACTGGATGGCACGTCCGATGACGAGCGAAGCGTGCAGAATGGCAACGAGGATAACAGGCCCGCCCAGCGCCCAGGTGACGGCATAGGCAATCAGCGGCACGAGCAGGTGAACGACGAGGTAGAGCCAGATGAAATGCTTGTCGTGGAACCGGATGACCGAATAGCGCTCGAGCCAGCGCGCGAGCGGGCGTTCGAGATCCTGCTGATCGCGCCACAACAGCCAACCGACCCAGGCCCACAGCTTGCTTTCGTGCGGATTGTGCGGATCACCGGCCTGGTCTGACCAATGGTGATGCTGGGTGTGATAATTCACCCAGTCCTTGAAACGTCCCTGCATGGCGATCACGCAATTGATCATCACCATGACCTGTGCCGGCACGGCGAGCTGTCCCGCGCGGTGCTGCAGGACGCGATGCAGCGGGCCGATGCCCATATTGCAGATGAAAATCGCAAGACCGGTGGAAACGATCGCCAGCGGTGCGTACCACCAATGCAGCGCGATGCCTTCGAGCGCGAGCCCGACAATGATCGCCGCCGACAGGGCCAGCACACCAAGCGCCGGGTAGATGATCGCCGAGAAGACGCTCGGCCAGTCAAGCGTTCGCCAGCTTTTCAGAATGGCCTCCGAACGGGCGATGATGGAACTATCAGGTGTCATTCACTTACCTTACATGCAGAAGCCGAGGCGGAGATCGCGCCGGTATCGATACGAATCAGGATGTGCGCCTTTCGTCAGAATTGGCAAGATCGTTTGAAAAGTCCGTAAAAAGATTATTGGCCCAATTTACGATTTTAACGGGTATTTCTGCGCAATGCTCGCACCGCGAATTCGTCTGACGTCGGATTGAATACGGTCGGCAAGCTCGACAGCGCTATGTTTTCGCGAAAACTGAACCAGTGATTTAACGTCGGTCCATGTGTAACGGCTGGATGCGCAAGGCTCCACTTTTTGCAGTCCGTCCATCGCCGATAGCAATTTCTCGCCGGTGTCGATGAGCTTTTCCTGGAGTTTTTCACCGGGGCGCAGGCCGGTGACCTCGATCTCGATGTCCGATTCCTGGCCAGCTGGCGCGCATAACTCGATCAGGCGCTGCGCCATTTCGATGATTTTGACCGGCTCGCCCATGTCGAGAACATAAACAGCCGGATGCCCACCATTGCTGGCAGCCGCCAGGGTCGCGTGGAGCACCAGCTGAACCGCGTCGGGAACGGTCATGAAATATCGTTCCATGTCCGGGTGGGTGATCGTGACGGGTCCGCCAGCCTCGATCTGCGAGCGGAAAATCGGGACAACCGAGCCGTTGGAACCCAGGACATTTCCAAACCGGACCACACCGAAGCGCGTGTTGCTCTCTGTGTCTTCTGCCATGCGGTGAATGACGGCTTCCGCCAGGCGTTTGGCCCCGCCCATGATGTTCACCGGCTCGACAGCCTTGTCGGTGGAAATCAGCACCATTTGAGACACGCCGAATTCCCGGGCCGCCCGGGCGACATTCGCGGTTCCCAGCACATTGGTTTCAACAGCCTGCTTTGGATGGTCTTCCATCAGCGAGACATGTTTCAGCGCGGCGGCATGGAAAATCACTTCCGGCCGGGTCGCCTGGATCGCATCCCGGATGGCTTCACCATCGCGGATATCGCGCAACAGGGCGCGGCGCTTGACCGATGTGAAACGCTCCGAGATCTCGCGATCAATGTCGAACAGGGGCGTTTCGGCCAGGTCCAGCATGATCAGCTCGGAACACCCCAATGCCGCCGCCTGGCGGCAAAGTTCCGAACCAATTGTACCGCCAGCCCCTGTCACCATAACGCGCCGCCCGCGGAATCCGGTCCTCAGCGGCTCTAGTGGCAGTTTCACTGGCGGTCTCGACAGCAGATCTTCCAGCTTCAGCTTGCGCAAGCGAAAGCGGCGGTGATCTGTCTCTGCCATTTCGGCCGTGCGCGGCAGGGTCAAAATCCGGTAATCGCGTTTCCGCAAACGTGCAATCGCGGCCCGGTCGATACCTTTCAGCGTGGTCGGCGACGCCGTGAAAACCAGCGCGACATCGCTTTCCGCCCCATCCGTCTGGGCTTCGGCCACAGCTTCAAGGACTTTCGTGGAGCCCAGCACGCGAACGCCGCGAATGCCCTGCCCGGCCATGCTGTCTTCATCGAGCACAATTCCTACCGGCTCATAGCCGAAATCCGGTCGGTCGATGATTTCCCGCAAGGTGACGTCGACATCGGTCGGCGTCCCGATCAGGATCATGCGGGGCTTGCCCTCATGGATCGGTCGCACGGGAAACGGCAGAAGCAATTCGGCAAGGCGTTGCTCGCGTGCGGCGCGCACAGCAGTCCGCACGAGCATCATGCCGCCAGTCGCCAGCATCCAGGTGAAGCCATAGAACTCTCCCGGCCCCATGACTGAGCGGAACAGAATGAAGTCCACGGCGGCCAGGCCGAGGGTTGCAAAAAGCGCAACCTGTACAATCCGCAAGAGGTCTGGCGGAGACACGTATCGCCAAGAGTGCCTGTAAACTCGCGCCGGCATCTGCATCAATGCAATAAGCCCGGCATAGATCAGCCCGTTCAGCATCCAGGCCAGCAGCCCGCCAGGGGGCAGGCCCTGTCCAGACGCAAGGAACCAGCCGCCCGCAAACGCGCCCAACGCAATCAGGATATCGATCAACAATTTGGTCGATATGGTCAGCAAGCCAACCCCCGCTTTACCTAGTTATCCAGCGCGTGCGCTTATACGCAAAGACCGTACGAAATGCCGGATTTTTTGCAGCAAATCAGAACGGATTCAGCGTGTAACCCTCCTGTTGCAGCAACGCATGCGCCGTCATGGCCGAAAGTGACATCGTCACACCCGGAAGCAGGGTCTCCGTCGTGACATCGTAATAGGAAGCCGACTGGCCGCAGACATAGATTTCAACATTATGCGCCAGCAATTGTTCGATAAGATCGGCATTCGCCTCGGACTGTCCATCCTCGACATCGGCCACATCGCGCACGGCCCGTCCGTGCAAGACGATGGCAAGATGGATGTTCCCGGGGTCCACGCCCGCCGCACCATGCATGTTGATAAAGCGGGCCGCGGTTACCAGCACGCGGCTCAACTCCCCCTCCTCTGCGGGGGTCGAACTGTCGAATGCAATCCGGAATTCCGCATCGTCGGGAATCGCCTGCGCGCCCGGAACCGGTGCATTCGGGCCATAATCGGCAATCACCGGACCGGTCGTGAATGCGGAGTCATCGGCGATGCTGGCGTCACCCACGAAGATGGTCGCCAGAATAGCCGCAAGCTTCAGAATCATAGTCACTTTTCGGCCTCCCAGTCCTTGTCCATCGAACGTCCGGCCAGCAGGAAAAGCCCGGCAGCCGGAATGATCATCGCGGCAATCGCCATGATCGCATACCGCAGCGCCTGGTCACCATAGGACTCGCGGAAGAAATCGCTCAAAGCGCCGACCGCAGGCGGCCCTATGCCCAGTCCGATAATGTTGATGATCAATAGCAGTACGGCCGGGGCCATCGCCCGCATGGACGGCTGGACCAGATTCTGCGCCACAGCCCAGACCGGGCCGTACCACATGGAACCCAGCGCGCTGGCGATCCCCAGGAGCAGAAAAGCCAGGGCATTCGGCGGAATGGACAGCGACAGGAAATAGATCGGCAGGGAAATCAACAGCGCCGAGCCGGGAATGACCACATAGGCGCTGACACGCTTGGCTCCGAACCGGTCGGTCAGGAAACCGCCCAGCAATGTGCCCACAAACCCGCCACCCCCGACGACGAAGGAGTAGGGGATCGCGGCATTGGCGAGCGCATCCTGTGGCGCAACACCGGCCGCCAGCGCGATTCGGATGAAATAGCTGAGCAACCAGGGGAACAGGCCGTAGCCAACGAGGGAAGCAATCGCCGCCGCGAACGCCACAAACCAGAAGGAAGGCTTGCCGGACAGGGCGCGGACCACATCCATCAGGCTGGTCTGGCTTCCCGGCGGCAAGGCTGCCGACGGCCGGTCCTGCTGACCCCGCTTGGGCTCCCGGATTGTGAGTTTCACCGCAATTGCGAGCAGCACACCGGGAATACCGATAATGAGGAAGGGCACGCGCCAGGCGACATCGGCACCAATCGCGGCGAGCCATTCCGGCGCGCCATTGACCTCGTAATAATCCGCCACCCAGCGATAGACGATGGCGGTCATCAATATGCCGAGCACGGAGCCGATCGGTATGCCGAGCGAATAGATCGAGAGCGCGGCACCGCGTTTCTTCGCCGGGACATAGTCAGAAATTAGGGAATGGGCAGGTGGGGAACACCCGGCCTCGCCAATGCCGACACCGACCCGCATCAGGAACAGCATCATGTAGGAATTCACCAGGCCGAAAAGTGCCGTAAATCCGCTCCAGACCGCCAGCGAGATCGAGATGATGGAAACCCGGTTCCAGCGATCCGCGAGATAGGCGATGGGAATGCCGAGCACGGCATACAGGAAGGCGAAAGCCGGGCCGGTCAGCAAGCCAAGCTGCAAATCACTGAGACCGAAATAAGCCTTGATCGGCTCCTGCATGACCGCAACGATCTGCCGGTCGATGAAGTTGAAAGTGTAGACAACAAAGAGGGCCAGCACGACATAATTCGCGTAGCCCGAGCCTTGCGCGCGCGTCGCACCGGCAGCGGTCTGTTCAGCCATTTTTCTCCCCCGGGCCGCAAACGAACGAGACGGCCTGCTTTTCCGATACCTTAGATCAGCCCCGCCGGGTGGCAATGATATTCAGAGCGGCAAGCGCGCAGTGCGCGTTCAGCACACCCTCCCGAAATCGGGAAATCGAGTCGGTTTCGTTAAAAAGCCGCCAAGGCATGGACAGAAAAACGACATCCGTGATTATGAGTAGGTATACTATAATTTGTTGTATTATTTTGTGTTTTTAAATTCGACCCTGCTTGTTTCACGGCCCAGATGAAAAATCGCTTTTGTTCCGTATTCAAATCGTTTACAAATATATGACAGTTGGGTGACACAAAAATAACCAGCCTGACACAAATAAGAAGGGGAGACCCGAAATGAAAAAGACAATTCTTTCGCTCGCCGCCGCCGGCCTCCTGGCCGCTCCCGCCTTGGGAGCCAGTGACATGTTCCGGTTCACGGCTGACGCATCCGATCTCGCCGACGCTCAAAGCGTTGCCCAGCTGTATGAACGCCTGGACACTGCGGTCATGGACTATTGCGTCGAGCTCGTCGACGAACCCCAGGTCCAGCCCTGCCATGACCAGGTCCTGGTCGCGGTTGTCGCGCAATTCGATAGCCCCGCTCTCACCGCATTGCATGAACGGGCTAGAGGCTCGGCTGGCAGCGTCACGCTGGCAGCCCGGGATGACGGGGTCTGATCAACGCCGTCATAGCGCAGAGTAGCGGCAGCGGGGTCTGACATGACCCCCAACGCCTGGGGTCAGACCCCGCAGCCGCTGCCATTTTCACAACGCCCGGTCCTGCCGGGCGTTTTCTTTTGCTCCGATGGCGCCTCGGCGTTTTTTGGAACAAATTCCAGCCACATCCGCTCTATACTCGGGGCTCGCCGGGCAGCCTCCTGATCGGCTATGCCTTGTCCAGAGATGTCATTCGAGTTGTCTGAGCCATCATGTTGCGCCGCCTGATCCTTTTGCTGGCCCTGTCCACCACCCCGGCCTGGGGCGATGGACCGGTCGCGCGCATTGAAGGCGTTTCCGATCCGGACCTTCTGGCGAACCTCTATTCGGTTCTTGGCGAGACCAAAGCCGCCACTGGCGACGACATTGCAATCCGCCGGGATCTCCGCACGGCCACCGATCGCGCGTCCCGATTCCTTCGATCCCGGGGATATTATGCGGCGGAAGTCTATGGCGAGATCGGCGAAGACGGACGGCCGGTTCTCACGATCACGACAGGCGACGCCTTCACGGTCGGTCAAATTGCTGTCGAGACTGGCGACGATGCCGCCAATACCACGGGTCTCGCTTCTATCT
>CBDUFA010000037.1:0-9184 GCA_965366295.1 uncultured Hyphobacterium sp. | reverse complement strand
AGACCTATGCCCGCAGCGAAAGCCGCACTTTGTCGGCGGAAGTCATTCGGCCACAAGGCGCAGGCGAATGGCGGTTCGGGATCGATCATGCCCGTGATGACCACGACACGCGGATCACCAATCCCAACGCCGCCGGCTTTTTCCTCGGCAGCTTCCCGGCCATCTCGCTCTCGCGCACCGGCGGCTATGCCGAATGGCGGGGCGCGCTGGGGCAGTGGGAGGCCGAGATCGGCGCCCGTGCCGATGTTCACACTGCCGCGGCCGGACCGGCCCTCATCGGCCCCATGGTCCCGGCCATGCCGGATATGCTGGCGACGGCCTTCAACGCGTCGGCCCGGTCCGTGGACGACACCACGGTCGACGCCGCCGCCCGCATCTGGCGGGAGACCGGCGATTTCACCTGGCGTTTCACGCTGGCGCGCAAGACCCGTGTGCCCGGCTATGTCGAACGCTTTGCATGGCTGCCAACGCCGGCGTCCGGCGGTCTCGCCGATGGCAACACCTATGTCGGCAGTCTTGCGCTGGACCCGGAAACAGCCTGGATCGTGGAGGCCGGTTTCGACTGGCGCCGGGACCGGGCCTATTTCCGGCCGACCGTGTTTGTCCGCCAGATCGATAACTACATCCAGGGTGTGCCGTTTGATGCCACGCCGGGCGTCATCGACACACCGGTCGAGATGGTCTCGAGCATGAATGGCGACCCGACGCCGCTGCGCTTCGCCAATGTCGATGCGCGACTCTACGGGCTTGATTTCGACTTTGGCTACGCGTTTGACGCGCGGTGGCGGATTGATGGCGTGTTCAGCCATGTGCGCGGCGAGCGGCGCGATATTGACGACAATCTCTACCGCGTCAGCCCGCCTTCGCTGCGGGTCGCGCTGACCCGGGAAGCGGCGGACTGGTCGGCCTCGCTGGAAACGCTTGCTGTTGCTGAGCAGTCCGACACGTCGATTTCCAATAGCGAGCTGCCGACGCCCGGATACGTCGTGCTAGGCGTCTCTGCGGACTGGCAATTAACGCACGGCGCAAGCCTTTCAGCCGGGCTCAGCAATCTCCTCGATCATCGCTATGAGCGGCATCTGGCGGGTTATAATCGTAATGCCGATTCCGATGTGGCGGTGGGCGACCGGTTGCCCGGCGAAGGCCGGTCACTCTGGCTTCGGCTCCATTTCCAGCGGTGATGGACAGGGTCCCGGAGCTCCGGCTTCGGGATCCCATTCGTCGGAAAAACGATCACGGGCTTGCGAACGAAGGCCCCTGCCGGGGCATTCCGTGGTTAAATTCGATATGGTTGTCCGCCTACGCCGAGGCTTCGGCGTGACAGCCTTCGCTCGAATTGAAGGGAATGGCTTGCCTAGCCGAAGCTCGCGTTAGCGAGCGAAGGCCCCTGCCGGGGCATTCCGCGGTTAAATTCGATATGGTTGTCCGCCTACGCCGGGGCTTCGGCGTGACAGCCTTCGCTCGAATTGAAGGGAATGGCTTGCCTAGCCGAAGCTCGCGTTAGCGAGCGAAGGCTGGTGCGGGCGGCCGGGCTCGAACCGGCACGATCTTTCGATCGAGGGATTTTAAGTCCCTTGCGTCTACCAATTTCGCCACGCCCGCAGCGTTGTCCTTCTTAGCTGTTTGGCTGGAGAGGGAAAGAGCGGCCTGCCGCGGCTATCATCTGTCCTGGCCTGAAATCGCCATTTCAATCCCTGACCGATTTTTAATTTAATATTTCTGCATTTTTCGATTTATAGAAAATGCATGAGCCATATGAACCCACCCGACGAGACCTACTGGATTCTCGATCCGGCGCAGATCGCGTGCCTCGCTTCTGCGCCCCGCATGACGATTGTCGACCGCCTGGCCGCCGACGGGCCGATGTCGGTGGATGATCTCGCCCGAGTCATCGGCATGAAGCAGACAGCCGTCTATCATCACATTCACAAGCTCGAAGCCGTCGGCCTCGTTCAGACCGCCGAACGCCGGCTGATGCCGGGCGCGCGCAAGCCACAGACGCTTTACACCACGCCCGCACCACGCATGCGGCTGGCCAAGGCCCTGTCCGAGAAAAATCACCGCGACGGCATGAAGCGCTGCGCCGCGGCCGTGCTTCGGCAGGCGGAGCGCGATTTTGCCGAGGGCTTTGCCAATGGCGGCATACACGACGGTGCCGGTCGCAATCATGGCTTTTTCCGCCTGATTGCCCGGCCGAGCCCGGAGGCGCTGGCGGAGATCAATGATCACCTCCAGGCCATTGCCGACATTCTCTGGCGGTCGAACACCGACACCGGTGAGCCGGTCGCCGTGAGCTGGGCCCTCGCCCCGCTCAGCGATGATACCAATCCGAAATCCGAAGAAGGTCAGATTCGATGAAATTACCTGTTTGCGTATCCCTGCTGGCCCTGGCGGCAGCAAATCCCGTGCTGGCGCAGGACGATCCCGCCATGCTGACCGCGATGGACACGATCACCGCGCAGAATATCCGAGCCGATATCGCAGCCCTGACCTCGCCGGAGTTCGAAGGCCGCGCGCCGGGCGGTGTCGGCGAGGAAATGACGGTGAATTTCATCGCCGGCCAGTTCGCGCAGGCCGGTGTCCGGCCCGGCATTGACGGCTCCTTCATGCAAGCCTTCGAACTGGCGGAATTCCGTCCTGACAATGGCGGTGACATGTCGATCAGCGGGCCGGATGGCGATGTCGCCTTCGAACTGACGGACGATTACGTGCTCTATGCCGGTCAGCCAGAAGAAACCTTGCAGATCGAGAATTCGCGAATTGTTGTCGGCGGCTTCGGCATCCGTGCGGAAGAAGAAGGCTGGGACGATTATGCCGGCATGGATCTGACCGGTGCGACGGTGATCCTGTTCCGCGGTGATCCCGGCACGGCGACAGGCGATGAAACGCTTTTCGGCGGCAATGCGCTTTCGGTTCACGGGCTCGTCGGGTCCAAGAATGATCTCGCGGCGGAACTGGGGGCGGACGCGGTGTTGCTGGTCCATACCGATGCCAGCGCTGGCTACCCGTGGGAGACGCTTTCCAGCGGCGGCACATCAGGCGTGCAATATTCGCTGGAAGACGAGGAGGCGGACCTCACCCTGTTCGCCCATATCAGCGAGCCGGCCGCGCGCCGTCTATTGACGGCAGCCGGGCTCGACTATGACGCCGTCTATGAAGCCGCAGCAGCGCCGGGCTTCACCGCCATCGAGACCGGGCTGACGGCGAGCGGCGAGCTGACGGGGTCGGTGTCGTCCACGATGACGCGCAACGTGGTCGGCATGATCGAGGGTTCCGAAGCACCGGAGGAATGCGTCATCTATTCGGCGCACTGGGATCATATGGGCATCAATCCGGATGCGCCGACCGAGGATCAGCTCTTCAATGGCGCCGTCGACAATGCGATCGGCACTTCGATGCTGATCAATATCGCCCAGGCTTTTGCCAGCCTTCCGGAGGCACCGCGCCGCTCGGTTTATTTCTTCGCCACGGCCGCGGAGGAGCGCGGCCTCTACGGGGCGGAGTATTTCGTCAACAATGCGCCCTGCGAGCTGCGCAATATCGTCGGCGATCTCAACATGGATGCCCATTTTCCCTACTCAGACCACTGGGGCCTGATGGTGGTGCCTGGCCTTGGTACCAACGAGCTGATGACCGAGCTGGAAGGACCGGCCTCACGTTTCGGGCGCTACCTGGTCGATGATTCCAACCCGCAGGCCGGCGGCTTCTATCGCTCCGACCATTATCCCTTCATCGCCGCGGGTGTGCCCGGCCTCTATGCCGTGGGCGCGCCCACGCCGGAACAGGCCTCGGCCGACGACCGGATCAATCGTGGCTTCGAATGGTATATGGCGAATGGCTATCACCACGCCGGAGACGAGATGGACCGCCCCTATGTCTGGCGTCTGGGTGGCGTGACAGAGGATGCGAAAATCTATTTCGAGCTCGGCTGGCGCCTGTCCTCGACCGACATATGGCCGAATTTCACGGAAGGCACGCCCTGGCGCGCCATGCGAGACGAGATGCGCCCGGAATAACTGGTCCCTCCGGCGCAAGAAGGGCGCGTGCGGGATTTCCCGGACGCGCCCTTCGTCCGTCTGAAGCCGGGACTACCGCCCCTGTACCGGCATGCCCGGTTTCAGCGGTGACTGGTTGGCGGCATGGTCTGCCGCGTCCACCATGCGGAGGAATTCCGCCCGGTAGCCATAGGCATCCTCGCCGAGGAAGCGGTGGGCCACGCGACCCACTCGCGCGTAGTCGAACGCCTCATCGGCGATATACTCGTCTCCGCGCAGCAGCTGGGCAAAGCCCGCCACGGCGATCGAAAACCCTATATCGTCGCTGATCTCGCTGATCGACGTCACTTCGTTGGCCGTCGTGGCCGGGAATTCGATCAGGCGGCTCTCGTCCTCGCCCGGCATCTTGTAGCGGACGCGGAAGAAACCGTATTCGTTGGAAAACTCGGTTTCCGTTTCGCTCTCGGTGCCATAACGCAGCGGCTCGTTGAGGAGCGCCGGGCTGTCGGGCGGCGTGATCTCGTAGATCGCCGTGACCGAATGGCCGGAACCGATTTCACCGGCATCGACCTGGTCATTGTTGAAGTCTTCCCGATTCAACATGCGGGTCTCGTATCCGATGAGCCGGTATTCCGCGACCATGGCCGGATTGAACTCGATCTGCAGCTTCACATCGTTCGCGATCGGGAAAAGCGCGGAGGAGGCTTCTTCCACAAAGAAGCGGCGCGCCTCCTGCTCGGTGTCGATATAGGCGGCAATGCCATTGCCATTCTGCGCCAGGGTCTGCATCAGCGCGTCATTGTAATTGCCGCGCCCGAAGCCCATCACGGAAAGGTAGACGCCGCTCTCGCGCTCGCGGGATACGAAGTCTTCCAGCCTTTCGTCGGACGTGATGCCGACATTGAAATCGCCATCGGTGAGCAGCATGACGCGATTTACGGCGTCCTCGTCGAAATGCTCGCGAGCGAAATTGTAGGCAAGGCGCAAGCCTTCGCCACCGGCCGTCGAGCCGCCGGCTTCCAGCATGTCCAGTGCCGCATTGATGCAATGGCGGTCAGATCCGCGCGTCGGTTCGAGGATCGCCCCGGCCGCGCCGGCATAGACCACGATGGATACCGTATCGTCATCGTCTAGATTCTCGACCAGCATCTGCAATCCCTGGATAGCCAGGGGCAGCTTGTCGGGCGAACTCATCGAACCGGAGACATCAACGAGAAAGACGAGGTTGGCGCGCGGGCGCTCCTCGCGCGGAATATCATAGCCCTGCACGCCGATATGCATCAGCTGCGTGTTCTCGTTCCAGGGATTGGGAAGAACCGTGACACTGGCCTCGAACGGCGCATCGCGATCATCCGGCAGCGCATAATTATAGTCGAAATAGTTGACCATCTCCTCGATGCGGACGGCATCGCGCGGCGGCATGTTGCCGTCATTGAGATAATCGCGAACCACGGAATAGCTGGCGGTATCGACATCCACCGAGAAGGTCGAAACCGGTTCTTCCGCCGTCATCACGACGTCGTTCGTCTCGACGTCTTCATACCGTTCCCGGTCTTCATCGCCCGGGAAGGGCTGGGGTTGAACCTGCGGGCCGACGAACCCAGCCGTCGGCGCATTGGCTGCCGCCCCATCGCGTCCAAGACGGCTGCCCGTGACGACAACCATGTCGGCCTCGGCTTCCTCCATTGCCAGCGTCGGAGGCGGTGGCGGCGGAGGTGGCGGCGGCGGGGCCGGAGGCGGCGGGGGTGGAGGCGGCGTGCCATAGGTCGGGCTGTAGCCGCGCCCGCGGCCACGATTGTCGCGGCCATACTGGTTCGCCACCAGTGTCGGGCATTGTGCGAAGATATCCGCGGCGCGGGCTTCATCGTCCTGTACGGTGATGGCCGATACCGGCGTGGCCTGCATGGCGGCAAACGCGATCGCCCCGGCGGCCGTGGTCAGCAATAGTTTCCTGGTCATGTTACTCCCCTTGTCCCCGCCCCTTGAGACCTGAACGATTCCCTCGCAACACAGCGATCCTCGGGCGGGAATGGGGCGATTAAGGGGCAGTCTTCCCTTGCCGCCAATCGGCCGCAAATCCGACGCCAGTGTGGCGCTCGATTTTCTTTGCAGGCAATGCGATTCGAACCGATAATGAGCACCGGTCGATAAAGCTCCGCCGGGCGGTCCGGCGGACGTGAAAGGACGACCTTCCGATGAAATTCGCATCGCTTTCTGCAACCGCCCTGATGGCTGCAGTCCTGTCCTTCCCGGTTCTCGCGGAAGGCTTTTCCAGCACGATCACCTTCGTCAACACCACCGGCCAGGACGTGGTGGAAATCCACACCGCACCGTCAGCGACCGATGGCTGGAGCGAAAACCTGCTCGCAGACGGTTCCCTGACCGATGGCAGCGAGTACAGCGCGCTGGTCGCAGCTGACACCGAGCATTGCTTCCACGATTTCCGCTTCACCCTCGCCGATGGCAGCGTCGTGGAAGAAGTTGAAGTCGATGTCTGTGATTTCGACGGCAATTTGTTCGAGATTGCCGCTCAGTCATAAGCGGACCAGTCCCGGACTGTCAGGCGCAGGGCGGTCCCGCCCTGCGCTTTTTCATTTCGCGTCCGGCGGATCGATGACCGGCTGGCCGCCGACAGAGCGCGACAGCTCGGCCAGTTGCTCAACCACCGCGTCCAGCTGTGCGGCATCCGTGCCGCGCGCCACCAGATTGGTGCCACGCCTGATCTCGCCATCCTCGCCCTCGAAGAAGTACGGGTAGGATCCGATCGAGATTTCCGGACAGGATTCAGCGAGCTTCCCCAGCCCTTCGGCAAGATCGCCCTCGCGCAACCCGCCCGTGGCAACGGTGCGGGAGATCGTCACGGCACCGCCCTCGATCCGGTCCGCGATATTTTCCAGCATGCCGCGCGCGATCTTGGGCACACCGGCCAGGGTGAAAACATTCCCGGTCTGGAAGCCGGGCGCGCCGGTCACCGGATTGTCAATCAGGATCGCCTCGGATGGCACGCGGGCCATCCGCTTGCGGCTCTCGGTCAGCGGCGTCTTTGTCCTGGCGTACCAATGCTCGATGATCTCGAGCGCGTCCGCACGCACATCCACTTTCTGGCCAAAAGCCGCGCCAATGGCATCGGCCGTGATGTCATCATGGGTCGGGCCGATCCCGCCCGTGGTGAAGACGTAATCGCATTTTTTGCGCAGATGATTGACGGCGGCCACGATCTCGTCCTGCTCGTCCGGGACGACCCGGCACTCGATCACCGAGACGCCCAGCGGGGCGAGGAATTTCGCGATTTCCGAGAGATTGATATCGCGCGTGCGCCCGGAAAGGATTTCATCCCCGATCAGCAACACTCCGGCTGTCACACGTTTCGCCTGCGTCATCTTCGGCCCTTTCGTCTCCCGTCTGCCGCGGATATAGGCAATCGCCATGAACAAGGCCAAGACATTTGACGGCTGGGATCTGCCCTCGCCCTACATTCATCGCCTCACGGCGTCGAAATCAGACGAGGACGAGTTCGGGCATGTCAACAATGCGCGCTATCTGAACTGGGCGGACGAAGCCGCGTGGGCGCACTGGGATCATTGCATCCCGGAACATCCGCGCGCCGAGTTCATCCGCTATGAGCACGGCATGGCGATCGTGCGTTCGGAATGCGATTATCTGGGCCAGACACATGCCGGCGACCAGATCGATTGCGGCGTCTGGATCACGGCCTCCGATGGCCGTCTTCGGGCCGAGCGGCGCTATCAGTTCCGGCGCGCCGATACCGGCGAAACGGTGTTCCGGGCGGTCACGAAACTGGTCTGTTTCAAGCTCAAGAGCGGGCGGCCGACGCGCATGTCGCCGGCGCTGGTCAAGCATTACCAGGTACGGCTGGACGTGGCAGCCGCGCTGATGACTGAAAGTTTAGGCAGTCAAGATTGATGGTCTGGGCCGCAGGCCTATATTGCGGCAACTTGGAATTTAAGGGGTCTGTCTCGTGAAAACTCTCGCCCGGCTGGCTGTTGTCAGCCTGTTCGCCATTGTCCCGCTCGCCGCCTGCTCGCAACCGGCCAACGAGGCCGACACCACGAATGCGGTCGAGGCCAGCAATGATTTCCTGCCGGACATTCCCGCGGAAAACATCGAAGCGCATATCCGCTTCCTGGCGCATGACGCCATGGGCGGCCGCGCGGCCGGGTCTGAAGGTTATGACATCGCCTCCAACTATGTCGCCTCCCAGTTCCGGCTGATGGGGCTGGAACCGGCCGGCGAGAATGGCGGATATTTCGCGGCTGTGCCGATGCAGGTGATCACGCCGGTTGAAGAGGCCGGGCGCCTGGTCATCGGCGAAGGCGAGGACGCGGTCGAGCTGGAGAACGGCAATAATCTCTCGATCACCGCCCACCCCGTGTTCGACGAATCCTCCGTAACGGCCGAAGTGGTCTTCGTCGGCTATGGCCTGTCGATGCCGCACCATGGCTATGACGATTATGCCGGCATTGACGTGACCGGGCGTATCGTCGCCTTTGTCGGGGGCGCGCCCGACGTGATGCCGTCGGATGAACGCTCGCACCAGCTCCGGGAATCGACCAAGCGCGAAACGGCGATGCGTCACGGTGCCGTCGGCTTCATCCAGTTGTCGGCAACACCGGACGAGAACTTCCCCGGCTATGCCGCCTATTATGCCCGCCCGGACATCACGCTGGCGCCTGAGGGCGCCGAGGCGGCGTACAACCAGCTTCGCGTGTTCGCGAATGTCGGCCAGGCCGGCTCTGACGCGCTGTTTGCGAATGCCGACATGACGTTCGCCGAGGCGGCGGACGCGGTTGCGCAGGGCACGCCGCACTCCATGCCGCTGAACATCACCGTCACGATGGAGCAGCAGACCAGCCGCGAGCTTTTCGTCGACAATAATGTCGTGGGCATGATCCCCGGTTCCGATCCGGAACTGGCCGACGAGATCGTCGTGCTGACCGCTCACCTCGACCATGTCGGCGTCACCGACGAGAATGGCGTCTCCACGACCGGCTGCCGCTCGAACAATGAAGCAGACCGCATCTGCAATGGCGCGGTCGACACTGCATCCGGCTCGGCCATCATGCTGGAAACCGCCCGCACCTTCATGCAGACCGGCGCCCCGCGGCGTACGCTGCTGTTCGTGGCGCTCGCGGCCGAGGAACAGGGTCTGCTGGGCTCGGAATATTATG
>CBDUFA010000036.1:0-9330 GCA_965366295.1 uncultured Hyphobacterium sp. | reverse complement strand
ACCGGGCGCCCCGGCGGCGCGGTGTCGGCGATCACGATTTCCATGTCGCGATAGGTCTTCTCCGGCTCGCCATCAATGTCCAGCGCGACGAGAAGGCTCAGCTGTTCGGTCTCTTTCTCGGGAACCAGGAGCTGGGCGAGATAGGCTCGCCGGACAATGCCATGACGTGAAAACAGCCGGGTCAACGCATCGACCATATCGACCGGATAATCCGCTGGCTGCCCGATATGGACTTCCGTGCCGGCATCCAGCTGGCGTTCGGTGATATCCGGCTCGGGCCGGCCTTCCAGCATGCCGGTGATCTCTTCCGGCGTGAATTCCTTGGCCAGCGGCTGACCGGGATTGAGCACAAAGGAATTGCCGCGGGTGGAATCGAACAGTTCCCGGGCCTTGAACGACATGTAGCTGACCTCGCCGGACACGCTCTCTGTAAGCGCCTCGAGCGAAGTGAAAAACGGAATATAGGGCTCGCCGTCTTCAAACGTGAAGCTGGCCAGGGTCAACGTGTCGCCCGCGGAAATCCGGAACTCGTCGCCATGCATGTCGGTCTGGGCATCGCCGATCACATAGATCGTCGAATCCAGCAGCGCCGAATAGAATTGCGGCCGCAAGGCCGCATCCTCGGCAGCATGCTGCATGGCCGCTTCCAGATCATTGCGGGGAAATTCACTCATTACGGCCTCCGTTGCGGCAGAAGAGGCGCTTTATGCGGGAAGATCAACCGGCGCATCCGGCGTCAGGCAGACATTTTGGCATGTTCCCGTGACATCAACACGACGCTGGCCAGCACGATGGCGAAGCCCGCGAGATGGCCCCAGCGGAACGGCTCGTCGAGCAGGACATAGGACAGGACAAGCGCCGAACACGGCATCACCGCCATGAATCCGGCCGCGGTCGCCCCGCTGGCCCGGGAAATGCCCGCATACCAGAGCCAGCTTCCCAGTGCGAGCGTGCCGGCGCCGTACCAGGCCAGCGCGATCCAGACACGGGCCGTCACGCCGCCAGCGTCCCAGCCGATCATTTGCCAAGCGGCCAGCGGTGCAAACAGGGGAATGGACAGGGCCGCGGCAAGGAACGCGACCAGTACGGGCGATATGTCCTGCGTGGTGCGCTGGCCCATCAGCGTGTAGACGGCTTCACAGCAGACAGCGGCCAGCACAAGGGCGGTCCCGATCAGCAGTTGACCACCGCCACCGCTGCCGCCGTTCAGCAAATTGAGCGTCATGACACCGGCAACAGCCAAGGCTATGGCGCCGGCCTTGAGCCGGGTCAGCCGCTCGCCAAGAAAGACAATGGCGCCGATGGCGGTAATTGCGGGCCCGTGCTCATGACCACCGCCCCGGCCGCGCCCGGAATCAGCCGCATGCCGTAAAGCATCAGCACCGAAAAGCCGAACATGCCGAAAAGGGCGATCACGCCGATCCGTCCCCAGTCCGTGCGCGAAATTTTACCCAGATCCCTGAAATGCGGCGAGGCGAGGGGCAGGAGCGCTAGCGTACCGATCAGCACGCGGATTTCCGCGGCGAGCATGACGGGAAAATCCTGGCCGATAATCCGCGTGACTGGCGTTGCCGAGCCGAACACGGCCATGCCGGAAACCAGGAGAAAAACGGTCAGCGCCACCTGGCGGTCCGCGGGTGATGTCTGGCGGGAAGCCATGCCCCCGACACAAGGATTTCCAGCACCATATGTCAATGAAGCCGGGCTTTGCGTCGCCTTGGCTTGCGGCGCGCGGGCGCGCGGTTTAAGCCCGCAAAAGATCAACTGTTCAGATGTCGTGACGCCATGCGCCTTTCCCGCTTTTTCCTCCCGGTCCTGAAGGAAGCCCCTTCGGACGCCCAGATTGTTTCTCACCAGCTGATGCTGCGCGCCGGCCTGATCCGGCAGGAAGCAGCCGGAATCTATGCCTGGCTGCCACTGGGACACCGCGTCCTGCGCAAGATCGAGCAGATCGTGCGCGAGGAGCAGGACCGGGCCGGGGCTGTCGAGCTGCTCATGCCGACGCTGCAGCTGGCCGACCTGTGGCGCGAAAGCGGCCGCTATGATGATTATGGCCAGGAAATGCTGCGTATTGTCGACCGCCATGAGCGCGACCTGCTCTACGGGCCGACGAACGAGGAAATGATCACCGAGATTTTCCGCGCGTCCTGCAAGTCCTACAAGGATTTGCCCAAGCTGCTCTACCACATCCAGTGGAAGTTCCGCGACGAACGCCGCCCGCGCTTCGGAGTCATGCGCGGCCGCGAATTCCTGATGAAGGATGCCTACTCCTTCGATCTCGACGAGACCGAGGCCCGCAAGGCCTATAACCGGATGTTCGTGGCCTATCTGAACACGTTCGCGCGGATGGGCCTGAAATCCGTGCCGATGCGCGCCGATACCGGCCCGATCGGTGGCGATCTCAGCCACGAATTCATCGTGCTGGCCGAAACCGGCGAGAGCGAGGTGTTCTGCCACCAGGACCTCGTCGAGATGGGCGCACCGGGACCGGATGTCGACTTTGACGGTGATCTGCAGCCGATCGTGGACGAACGGACCGCGCTCTATGCGGCGACCGAGGAGATGCACGAGGCAGATCGCTTCGCTGCCGAAGTGCCTGAGGACAAGCGCCTTTCGGCCCGCGGTATCGAGGTCGGCCATATCTTCTATTTCGGCACCAAGTATTCCGAGCCCATGAAGGCGCTGGTCACCCATCCCGACGGCAAGGAACGCCCGGTGCATATGGGCAGCTATGGCGTCGGGGTGTCCCGCCTGATGGGCGCGATCATCGAGGCCAGCCATGACGATGCCGGCATTATCTGGCCGGAAAGCGTCGCGCCCTACGGCATCGGCATCATCAACATGCGCGCCGATGACGAGGCCACCATGGCCGCCTGCGATACCGCCTATGCCGCGCTGACTAAAGCCGGCAAGGAACCGTTGCTCGACGATACCGGCGAGCGGGCCGGGGCGAAGTTCGCCACCATGGACCTGATCGGTCTGCCTTACCAATTGGTCATTGGCCCCCGCGGCCTGAAAGAAGGCAAGGTGGAGCTGAAAGTCCGGCGCTCGGGCGAAAAGCACGAGCTCTCGCTGGACGATGCCATTGCCCGGCTTGCGGAAGGATCCTTCACTGATGGCTGATGCCCAGCTGGGCGGTGCCCGGCCGTTTGCGCCCTTCGAGTTCGTGATCGCGATGCGCTATCTGCGCACGCGGCGCAAGGATGGCGGCATTGCGCTGATTGCCATGTTCTCCATCGGCGCGATCGCCTTCGGTGTGCTGGCCCTGATCCTCGTCCTGTCGGTGATGAACGGTTTCCGGCAGGAATTGTTCGACCAGATGCTGGGCACGCAATCGCACATCTATGTCGACACGACAGGGCTCGGCGCCGAACAGATCGCCGATCTCGAACAGCGCGTCCTCGCCGTGCCGGGGGTGACAAGCATTGGCCCGCGCTATCAGGGACAGGCCCTGTTTACCGCCAATGGCCGGACGGTTGGCGCCCAGGTCGTGGCTGCAGAAGCGCAGGATCTGTCGGCCATTCCGCGGATCACGGCGCGGCCGGAGCAGGGCGATAATCGCGGTCTTGTCAGTGGCGATTTCTCGACATTCGGGGAGGGCGAGCATGGCGGCGATGAAATCCTCGTCGGCAGCGGGCTGGCCGCCCAGCTCGGCCTCCAGGTTGGGGACCAGGTCACGCTTCTCGCGCCGAGTGGCGCCACCGGCCCGTTCGGCACCGTGCCGCGCCGCAAGACCTACACGGTGGGCGGCATTTTCCGCATCGGTGTCTATGAATACGACCAGATCATCACCTTCATGCCGCTTGAGCAGGCCTTGCTGTTCTTCGCGGTGGATGGACCGGATGCCCTGGAAGCGCGTGTATCCACGCCACTTGAAATCGATCCGGTCCGGCGCGCGGTCTCCGAAGCGGTGGACAGCGAGGCCTTCGTCTATGACTGGCGTGACCGCAATCTCAGCTTCTTCAGCGCCCTCCAGCTGGAGCGCTTCCTGATGCGGATCGTGATGTCGATCCTGATCATCATCGCGGCGCTCAACATCATCACCGGCCTCGTCATGCTGGTGAAGAACAAGGGCCGCGATATCGCGATCCTGCGCACAATGGGTGCAACACGCGGTTCGATCTTGCGGATATTCCTGCTGATCGGCCAGATGATCGGGTTCACAGGGGCAGCCATCGGCGCCTTTCTCGGTGTGCTGCTGGCCAGCAATATCGAGACAATCCGGCGCTTTATCGAGAGCCTGACGGGGCAACAGATATTCGACCAGAGCGTCTACATGCTGGTCAGCCTGCCCTCGAAGATCGATCCGGGCGAAGTACTGTTCGCCATCCTGTTCAGCGTCATTTGCGCCCTGATCGCCTCCATTGTCCCGGCGGTGAGGGCGGCCTTCCTCGATCCGGTGGAGGCGCTGCGCTATGAGTGAGGCCGTGCTGTCCCTGAAAAACGTCACCCGGACCTACCGGTCGGGCGCGGAGAGCCTGCCGGTGCTGCGTGGTATCAATCTCGATTTGCGCCCGGGAGAGATTGTCGGCCTGATCGGGCCGTCAGGATCGGGCAAGTCGACGCTTCTGCATATCGCCGGGCTGCTCGAGCCGCCGGATGAGGGCGATGTGAAGGTGGCCGGGATCGATGCCGTGAATTGCACCGACAGCATCCGGACGGGTCTGCGGCGCAATTTCATCGGCTTCGTCTACCAGTTCCATCATCTGCTGCCGGAATTCGATGCGCTCGAGAATGTCGTGCTGCCCCGCCTGATCCATGGCGAACTGCGGGACCGTGCAATTCCCGAGGCAACCCGACTGCTGGAAAATCTCGGCCTCGGCGAACGCCTGACGCACCGGCCGGCGGAATTGTCCGGTGGCGAACAACAGCGCGTCGCCATTGCCCGGGCCTTTGCCAATAATCCCAAGCTTATCCTGGCCGACGAGCCCACCGGCAATCTCGATCCGAAAACCTCGGACGCCGTGTTCGAGAGCTTCCGCTCGGCGGCGCGGGATGAGGGCGTGGCTGCCCTGGTGGCGACCCATAATGTGGCCCTGTCGGAACGCATGGACCGGGTGCTCACGCTCGAGAACGGCCGCCTCGTTTCCTTCCAGAACCCTTCCTGAAAAGGCGATTCCGCCGTTAACGAAAAAGTTCTTGGCAATGAGAACAAAACGTGAAAGAACATAACCAGAACGAACGTGACAACACGGGAGAGGGTTATGAAACGTCTGCTCGCTGATGCAACTTCCGCCGCCGCCATCCTGGGCTTTGGCTGGATGATTTTGATGTGGACATCGGTGCTGTTGGCCTGACCGAACTGCCCGGGCTCTGCTAGGAATGAGTCGCAGGCGAAGGAGCAGGAATCATGGACGGGACAGCAGCGGAAACCGGGCAGGGCTTTGTCCACCTCCGCACGCGCTCGCCATACTCGCTCCTCGAGGGCGCCATTCCGATCAAGAAGATGGCCACGCTTGCCGATGCCGATGGCATGCCGGCGGTGGGGCTGACCGATACCAATAATCTCTTCGGAGCTCTCGAGTTTTCCGAAACGCTCTCCGGGGCGGGATTACAGCCGATCACCGGCTGCACCCTGTCGATACGCCTGACCGACCCCCGCCCCGGAGATGCGCCCAGACCCGATGGAACGCTGGCACTGCTGGTGGCCAACGAGACGGGTTACAAGAACCTCCTCAAGCTGACCAGCGCGGCCTTCCTGGAGGTCGGCCCCACCGAGACACCACATGTGACGGCGGAAAAGCTGCTCGCCCACACCGAGGGGCTGATTGCGCTCACCGGCGGCCCGGACAGCGTGCTCAACCGGCTTGTCGTCGAGCAAAGGCGCGAGGAGGCATCGGCCTGGCTCTCCCGCCTGCAGGACGGTTTCGGCGACCGGCTCTATGTCGAATTGCAGCGGCATGGCCGCCGCGAGGAACTGGTCGCCGAGAACTGGCTGGTCGAGACCGCCTATCAGCGCGACTTGCCGCTGGTGGCCACGAATGAATGTTTCTTCCCGGACCGGGAGATGCATTCCGCCCATGACGCGCTGCTGTGCATTTCGGAAAGCCAGTATCTGACCGTTGAAGACCGCCGCCGGGTGACGCCGGACCATTTCTTTGCATCCACCGAGGAAATGCGGGCGCGGTTCGAGGATTTGCCGGAAGCGGTCGACAATACGCTGGTCATTGCGCGCCGATGCGCATTCCGCCCCAGAACCCACGACCCGATCCTGCCGAGTTTTCCGACCGAAGGTGATCGGGACGAGCTGGCGGAATTGCGGGCCCAGGCCGAGAACGGGCTCAGGGCGCGGCTGGAAGCGAACGAGCCGGCCGAGCCGGAGGAAAACTACTGGAAGCGGCTCGAGATCGAGCTCGACATTATCGGCAAGATGGGGTTTCCGGGCTATTTCCTGATCGTGTCGGACTTCATCAAATGGGCCAAGGCGCATGACATCCCGGTGGGGCCGGGCCGGGGTTCGGGGGCCGGTTCGCTGGTCGCCTGGTCGCTGACCATCACCGATCTCGACCCGCTGCGTTTCGGCCTCCTGTTCGAGCGCTTCCTCAATCCCGAGCGGATCTCGATGCCCGACTTCGACGTCGATTTCTGCCAGGAACGGCGTGGCGAGGTGATCCGCTATGTCCAGGAACAATATGGCGCCGACCATGTCGCCCAGATCATCACTTTCGGTACGCTGCAGGCGCGCGCCGTGGTGCGCGATGTCGGCCGCGTGCTGCAATTGCCGCTCGGCCTCGTCGACAAGATCGCCAAGCTGGTCCCGGCCAACCCGGCAAACCCCGTCACGCTTGCCGAGGCCATCGAGATCGAGCCGCGCCTGCGGGCTTTTGGCGAGGAAGAGCCCGGCGTTGACCGCTTGCTCGAGATCGCGCTGAAGCTGGAAGGGCTTTACCGCAACGCGTCCACTCACGCGGCGGGTGTGGTGATCGGTGACCGTCCACTCGACGAGCTGGTGCCGCTCTATCGCGATCCGCGCTCGGATATCCCCGCCACACAGTTCAACATGAAATGGGTCGAGCCCGCCGGACTGGTAAAATTCGACTTCCTAGGCCTGAAAACCCTGACCGTGATTGCGCGCGCGCTCGGCTATATCGAGCAGGCGGGCGGCGAGGTGCCGGATCTCGAGAATGCCTCCTTCGATGACCCGAAGGTCTACGAGCTGCTCTCGACCGGGGCGGGCATCGGCGTGTTCCAGATGGAATCCTCGGGGATGCGCGACACGCTTTCCAAGATGAAGCCGGACAAGATCGAGGACCTGATCGCCCTGATCTCGCTCTACCGGCCCGGCCCGATGAAGAATATCGACGTCTATGTCGACCGGAAATTCGGCCGCGCGGACGTCGATTATCTCCACCCGGACCTCAAGCCCGTCCTCGACGAGACCTACGGCGTCATCATCTACCAGGAACAGGTGATGCAGATCGCCCAGATTCTGTCCGGCTATTCGCTTGGCGAAGCCGACCTGCTGCGCCGGGCCATGGGCAAGAAGAAGAAAGAGGAAATGGCCCAGCAGAAGGTCCGTTTCCTCGAAGGCGCCGAGAAGAACGGCGTTTCCCGCGGCAAGGCGGAATTCATCTTCGAGCTCGTCAACGAGTTTGCCGGCTACGGTTTCAACAAGTCCCACGCCGCGGCCTATGCGGCGATTGCCTATCGCACCGGCTATCTCAAGGCTAACCACCCGGTTGAATTCCTGGCCGCGCTGATGAGCCTCGACCGCAATAATGTCGAGAAGCTCGCCGTCTTCTTCCAGGAGGCGCGGCGCATGGACGTGCCGGTGCTGGCGCCGGATATCAACGTTTCCGAGGCTGACTTCTCGGTGAAAGAGGGCGCCGTTGTCTATGCGCTCGGGGCGATCCGCAATGTCTCTTTGTCGGCCATGGAAGCGCTGGTCGAGGAGCGGGTGGCGAACGGACCGTTCCGCGACCTGTTCGACTTTGCCGAGCGTGTCGACCCGCGGCTCCTGAACAAGCGCACGCTGGAGAACATGGCCCGCGCCGGGGCGTTTGACAGTATTGAGCCGGACCGGGCGCGCGCTTTCGCCGCTGCCGAGACGCTGTGCGCCATGGCCGCCAAGGCCCAAGAAGAACGCGAAACCGCGCAGGAAAGCCTGTTTGGCGGTGCCGACCCGGATGCCGGCGGCCTCGCGCGCCCGAAACTGCCGGATGTGCCACCCTGGACGGCCACCCAGCAGCTCGACGAGGAGCTGTCGGCAATCGGCTTTTACCTGTCCGGCCATCCGCTGGATGATTTGGCCGACATGCTGGCCCGCCGCGGTGTGGTCTTTTTTGCCGATGCGCCCGATCGCGTCGCCGACGGGTCAAAAGCTTTCCGGATGGCCGGCGTCGTCCGGCGTCGCCAGGAGCGGGTGTCACAGAAATCCGGCAAACGGTTTGCCTTCCTCACCCTTTCGGATCCGTCCGGTGAATTCGATGTCCTGGTCAATCCGGACATGCTCCAGGCTTTCCGCGACGTGCTCGAGGTCGGTGCGTCCGTGATGATCGGCGTCAGCGTCGACGACAAGGAAGAGCAGCTCCGCTTCTTTTCCGAGAGTATCGAGGCGCTGGACGAAGCGCCCGCGGCTGACGGGTTGAAAATCCGTCTCTTGCCGGAAGCGCTCGAAAGCGTGAAAGCGCGTCTGGAACGCGCGGCGGACAGCGCAAAGGGAGAGGGGATTGTCCATCTCCTGCTCACCGTGTCCGATGGCAGCGAGGCCGAACTCCGCCTGCCGGGACGTGTGCCCACAACACCCCCCGTCCAGGCCGCCTTGCGCGGCGTGAAGGGCGTGGAAAGCGTCGAACTGATCTAGCCACGCCGATCTGCCCGAACGGGCTTGCGCCATGCGGTTTTCGCGCCTATAAGCCCGCCCGATCACGCACACGGGACTTCGGTGCACCTCGAGTTGGGGTGTTATCGCTCCGGTGTTGCACCGGATGGTCCGGCTGCAACTCCGTTCCGTGGAGGCCAACCGGAAAAGGATATGATCAATGGCACTGCCTGAATTCTCCATGCGCCAATTGCTCGAAGCTGGCGCACACTTCGGACACCAGACGCACCGCTGGAACCCCAAGATGAAGTCCTTCATCTTCGGTGAGCGCGCGAACATCCACATCATCGACCTGTCGCAAACCGTGCCGCTGCTGCACCAGGCACTGGTCCAGGTCCGCGATGTTGCCGCCAAGGGTGGCCGCATCCTGTTCGTCGGCACCAAGCGCCAGGCTTCCGAGATCGTTGCCGACTCGGCCAAGCGCTCGGCTCAGTACTATGTGAACGCACGCTGGCTCGGCGGCATGCTGACCAACTGGAAAACGATCTCTCATTCCATTCAGCGTCTGC
>CBDUFA010000035.1:0-9474 GCA_965366295.1 uncultured Hyphobacterium sp. | reverse complement strand
CCTGTTGCCACGCCACGTCAGCCTTGCGTCAGCAGCACGCCACCACCCCGCCAGCGGCCCGCCACGCACACGCCACGCCGGGTTTCCGGCGCGCCTGGCGATGCATGAAGGTGTGGAAAGCGCGGTGATTCAAGGTGCGATCGATTAACCCGAATCGCTAGAGTGTTCCCACGGAAGGAGCGCGCCCATGGCCAATGCAGAACGTCTTGAACAGTTTCATCCCGACCGCTCCGGCGGGTCGGATGTCGAGAATGCCTATCTCGATCTGCTGGAAGACATTCTGGAAAACGGCGCGCGCCAGGATGACCGCACGGGCGTCGGCACGCTCTCCGTCTTCGGCCGCCAGCTGCGCTGTGACCTGTCGAAGGGCTTCCCGCTGCTGACCACCAAGAAGGTGCATTTCAAGTCGATCGCCATCGAGCTGTTCTGGTTTTTGCGCGGCGAGACCAATGTCCGCTGGCTGCAGGATCGCGGCGTCTCCATCTGGGATGAATGGGCGGACGAGAATGGCGATCTCGGCCCGGTCTACGGCAAGCAATGGCGCCGCTGGGAAGGGCCGGACGGCACCGAGATCGACCAGCTGACCGGCATTATCGACCAGATCCGTAACAATCCTGCCTCGCGCCGCCTGATCGTTTCGGGCTGGAACCCGGCGGACGTGCCCAACATGGCGCTGCCGCCCTGTCACACGCTTTACCAGTTCAATGTCTCGAACGGGAAACTCTCCTGCCAGCTTTACCAGCGCTCGGCGGACATGTTCCTTGGCGTCCCGTTCAACATCGCCTCCTATGCGCTGCTGACGCACCTGGTGGCGCAGGCCTGTGACCTCAAGGTCGGCGAGTACATCCACACGTTCGGCGATGCGCACATCTACACCAACCACATGGACCAGGTGCGCGAACAGCTCTCGCGCACGCCGCGCGCCCTGCCGAAGCTGACCCTCAATCCGGACAAGAAAGACCTGTTCGATTTCGAATACGAGGACATCGCCATCGAGGGCTATGACCCGCATCCGCGCATTTCGGCCCCGGTGGCGGTGTGAGCGCGGACGCCGAAGAGACCGCGCTGGACCAGCGCGAACTCGACCGGCTCTGGGAGCTGGCCCTGCATGAAGAGCGCGTGCTGAATGAGCGCTCCGGCTATTTCCTGATCGCCCATGCCATGCTGCTCGTCTTCGCGGTGACGGCGATCGAATATCTCAGCGAGCTGGCTGTGCTGGGCAGCATCATCACTGGCGCCGTCATGTCGGTCCTGTGGTGGATCGTGAATGCCCGCCAGCTGCAGGAAATGCGCACGGCCGCCGCGCTCGTGCGCGACAAGCTGCCCGGCTATGTCGCCTACAGGAAGGCGATCCCGTCCCAGGGCATGCGCAAATTCGGGCCCAGCGCCTTTACCTTCGGCATCCCGGTCGCGGTGGCGATCATCTGGATCGTCTTTGCAATTGACCGGCTCTGGGGGCTGGTGTGGCCCGCATAAGCCTCGTCGTCGCGGCCGCGAAGAATGGCGTCATCGGGGTCAACGGTGATCTGCCCTGGCGGCTGAAAACCGACCTTGCGCTGTTCAAGAAAAACACGCTGGGCAAGCCGGTCATCATGGGCCGCAGGACCTGGGAAAGCCTGCCCTTCAAGCCCTTGCCCAAGCGCCCCAACATCGTGGTCACCCGTACGCCCGGCTTTCATGCCGAGGGTGCCTTCGTGGCGGGTGATCTGGGCGAAGCCTTCGATGAAGCACATATGCGCGCCGACATGGATAGCGTGGACGAGGTCTGCGTCATCGGCGGGGCACAGATCTACGCCGCCACGCGCGAAGTCGCCGACCGCATCTACCTGACGGAGGTCGAGGCCGAGCCGGAGGGCGATGCCTTCCTCGATCCGTTCGAGCCGGAGAGCTGGAAAGAGACCCACCGCGAAGCCTTCCCGGCGGGTCCGGACGATGATCATGCTTTCGTCTTCAGAATTCTCGATCGGCGTTAAGAGGGACGCGCAGCGCACCCGTACCGCTTGAATCGCGGGCTGAACGCGTCCAGATAGGGCGCAATATCCGTTTAATGGAGGAAAACTCCCTTATGCCGTGGAATGATAATGCAGGTGGAGGCGGCGGAGGCCCTTGGGGCTCCGGCGGCAATGGCGGTGGCAACCGCAACAATCCCTGGGGCCAGAATAATGGTGGTGGCGGTGGCGGCGGTGGCCGCGGCGGCCAGGAACCCCCGGATCTCGACGAGCTGGTCGGCAAGCTGCAGGACGGGCTTCGCGGCCTGTTCGGCGGTGGCAGCGGCGGCTCGGGCGGCGGCGGCAAGTCCGGCAAGGGCGGCGGCGTGTTCGGCGGCGTCCTGATTGCCCTGATCGTCGGCTTCGTGCTGGTGATCTGGCCCGGCCGCGCCGTTTACACGGTCGATCCGGACGAGGTCGGCGTCGTGCTGCGCTTTGGCGAGCATGTCCGGACCGCACCCTCCGGGCTGAATTTCAAGCTTCCGTCCCCGATCGAGAATGTCGAGTTCACCCAGGTCACCCAGACCAATACGATCGAGATCGGCGGCAGCCGCGATCAGCGCGAAATGCTGACGCGCGACGAGAATATCGTCGATATCGCCTTCACGGTGCAGTGGCGGGTCGATACCGCCAATATCGGCAATTACGTCTTCAATGTCCGAAACCAGAACGAAACGGTCCGGGCCGTCGCCGAAAGCGCCATGCGTGAAGTCGTCGGCACGTCCGATCTGGTGCCGATCATCACCACGGGCCGTGCCGAGGTCTCGCAACGCACCCGCGAGCTGATGCAGGCCACGCTGGACGAATACGAGGCCGGTATCCTCGTGCTGCAGGTCAACCTGCAGACCGCGCAGGCCCCGGAAGCCGTGATCGAGGCATTCCGCGATGTCGACGCGGCCGCCCAGGATGCCGAGCGCGTCCGGCTGGAAGCCACCGCCTATGCCAACTCGCAGATCCCGGAAGCCCGCGGTAGCGCCGCACGCATTCTCGCCCAGGCCCGCGGTTACCGCGATGCCGTGATTGCCGAGGCGCAAGGCCAGGCCGACCGCTTCGTGGCGATCTACGACCAGTATGCGCTAGCGCCGGAAGTTACCCGCCGCCGGATGTATCTCGAAACCATGGAAGAGGTGCTGGGCAATTCCGAGCTGATGATCCTCGACCAGGATGGCAGCGCAGTGCCTTATCTCTCGCTGGATGAATTGCGCCGTAACCGCTCCGGTCAGGGAGGCCGCTAATGGGACGCTTTGTAACCTCGACCCTCATCATCGTGATCGTTGCGGCGGTCATCGTCGTCTCGCAGAGCATCTACACCGTGGACGAGCGCGAAAGCGCACTTCTGCTGCGCCTCGGCGAGCCGGTCGATGCCGTCAATGAAATTGGCGATGAAGACCCGGGCCTGCATTTCCGCGTGCCCTTCATCACCCGCGTCATCACCTTCGACAAGCGCAATATCGAGTTCAATCTCGACGAGGAGGAAATCCAGGCGGCCGACCAGGAACGCCTCATGGTTGATGCCTTCCTGCGCTACCGGATCCGCGATCCGCTGCGGCTTTACCAGACCGTCCGCAACGAGGCCGGGGCCGAAGGCCGCCTGCGTTCGATCATGGATGACAGCCTGCGTGGCGTGATCGCCTCGATCCCGTCGCAGGACGTGATCTCGGGCCAGCGCTCGGAACTGATGGACCGTGTCCAGAGTGCCGTGGAAGCCCAGGTGCGCTCCCAGGACCTCGGCATCGATGTTATCGATGTCCGCATCCTGCGCGCCGACCTGCCGGACTCCATCGCCAACCGCGTCTTCGACCGGATGCGTTCGGAACGCCAGCAGATGGCCGCCCTGATCCGCGCCGAAGGCGAGGAGGCGGCCCGTGAAATCCGCGCTGATGCCGACCGCGAGGTCCGCGTCATCGAGGCCGAGGCGAATGCCGAAGCCGAGCGGATCCAGGGTGCAGGCGATGCGGAACGCAACCGCATCTTCGCCGAAGCCTACAATCGCGACACGGAGTTCTTTGCCTTCTACCGGTCCATGCTCGCTTACCGCGAGGCGGTCCGCGACGGCACGCCGGTCGTGATCCCGCCGGACTCGGAGTTCTTCGAGTATTTCGGCCGCGAACGCGGGGATGATACCGGCAACTGATGTTCGGCTGGATTCTGCTCGGGATTGGCCTGGCGCTGGCGGTGGAGGGATTTGTCTACGCCGCCGCGCCGTCGGCCATGAAGCGGATGATGTCGGAAGTGTTGAACAGCCCGGACGGTGCCCTGCGCATCGCCGGGCTGTTTGCACTGGCGCTGGGCGTGGCCATCGTCGCGCTGGCGCGCAACTGGCTCGGCGCCTGACACAACGCTCACATTGTTGACGAATTCGTCAGCCAGCTTGCCCTCAAGCCCGCTTCGCGGCATGACTGGCAACAACTGACTTCCCGGAGAGATTCATGCGTTTTCTGGCGGCCATCCTTCTGATCATCGTCACGGGCACGGCGGCGATCGCGCAGCGATTTCCGTCCGAGGGCTTTGCCGATCTCAACGAGCGCCTGTCGCCGGCCGTGGTGAATATCTCCACCGCACAGCGGCTCGGCGATGATGACGGTAATCTGCCGGACTTCCCGGAAGGCTCGCCGCTGGAGCGGTTCAACGAGTTTTTCGGAGACGCCCCGCGCATCGCCAACTCGCTCGGCTCCGGCTTCATCATCGATCCGTCCGGTCTTGTGGTGACCAATAACCACGTCATTGACGGTGCCGACGAGATCGAGGTGACACTGGTCGACGGCCGTACCCTGCCGGCCGAGCTGATCGGCCGCGACCCGGTTACCGATGTCGCCGTCCTGCAGATCGTGTCCGCGAACGAGGATTTCCCCGCGGTTGCCTTTGGCGATTCCGATGCCTCGCGCGTCGGCGACTGGGTGATCGCGATCGGCAATCCCTTTGGCTTTGGCGGATCGCTGACCGCCGGGGTGATCTCGGCCCGCGGGCGCGAGGTGGGCGGCCGCTACGATGACTACATCCAGTCCGACGTTGCCATCAATACCGGCAATTCCGGCGGCCCGCTGTTCAATCTCGATGGCGATGTCATCGGCGTGAACACGCTGATCTATTCGCCGACCGGGGCCAGTGTCGGCATCAGCTTCTCCGTCCCGTCGGCGATTGTCGAACGCGTGGTCGGCCAGCTGATCGAATATGGCGAGACCCGCCGCGGCTGGCTCGGTGTCAGCGTTCAGCGCGTCACCTCCGACGATGCCGAGAGCCTCGGCCTCAACCGCCCGCGCGGCGCGATTGTGCGCAATGTGACGCCGGACGGACCGGCGGATGAGGCCGGCCTCCAGGTCGGCGATGTGGTTGTCGCTTACGACACTTACGACATTGATGATGACCGCATGTTCTCGCGCCTGGTGGCGGAAACCGATATCGGCCGCAATGTCCGCATCGACATCCTGCGCCGCGGCGCGGCCTTGAGCCTGACTGCAGAGGTCGCGCGCCTTGCCGAGGAAAGCACGCGCGTCGAACCGCGCACGCCGGCCACGGATTCCGGCAATGAGGCGGCCGCCGACCAGGTCTTCGGCCTCACCCTGGCCGAGCTGACGCCGGCATCGCGCCGCCGTTATCGCGTCCATCCCGATGCCGAGGGCGTGCTGATCATCGCGGTCGATCCGCTCAGCGATGCCGCCGCCAAGGCGCGTCCGGGCGATGTCATCGAGGAAATCGCCTATACGCGGATGAGCTCTGTTGCTGAAGTCGTCGAATTCCTGACCGGCTTCGAGAATGACGTCGCCCTGTTCCAGCTGAACCGGAACGGGCAATACGTCTTCCAGTCCATCCGCCGGTGACGCAGACCCCTTCACCGGTCATCCTGCTCGCCGGACCGACGGCGTCCGGCAAGACGGCGCTGGCCATCCGGCTCGCCCGCGCGCTGGACGGTGAAATCATCAATGCCGATTCCATGCAGATATATGAGGGCCTGCGCATTCTTTCGGCGCGGCCGGACGCAGCGGAGCAGGCGGGCATCCCGCACCATCTCTTCGGTGTACTCGCCCCGTCCGAACGGGCCTCCGTCGGCTGGTGGGCCCGCGAGGCCTTGCGGCTGATTGATGACATCCGCGCGCGCGGCAAACGCCCGGTCATTGCCGGCGGCACCGGGCTTTATTTCAACGCGCTGACACACGGGCTCGCCGCCATGCCGGAGATCTCCGGCGCCGTGCGCGAACAGGCCGATGCGATCGAGGCGCAAGGCGCTGATGCGCTGCTGGCCGCGGCGCGCAAATGGGACAGCGACGCCGTTGCGCGCATCGAGCCGGCCGATCTCCAGCGCTTGCGCCGCGTGGTCGAGATCGGCCTCGAAACCGGTGAGCCGATCACGAAGCTCCAGCGCGAGACCACGCCCCTTTTGCCGCAGGATGACTGGACCGGCCTGGTGATCGACCCGGATCGTGCCGAGCTCTATGCCCGCATCGACGCGCGCTTCGACCGGATGATGGCAGAAGGGGCGCAGGACGAGGCGAGGGCGCTGGCCAGCCGGGGTCTCGATGAAAACCTGCCCGCCATGAAGGCGCTCGGAGTTCCGCCGCTGATCGCGGCTGCGCGCGATGAAACGTCACTGGAAGCGGCGATCGCGCAGTCCAAGCAGGACTCGCGGCGCTATGCCAAGCGGCAAATGACGTGGTTTCGCAACCGGATGGCCGACTGGCAGCGGGTCAGCTTTCCGATCGGACAGGTTTCTGACGAAGACTTGATTTCCAGAACCGGGCTCGCGGGCGAATAGTCACGCCGGTAATCCTTGGAGGGATCAATGACCATTGGTGTTATTTCCGCTGGCGTGCTCGCCCTGTCGATGATGCAGTCGGCCGACCAGGCTGTTGACGCGGCCATGCAGACCGATCGCGATTTCGCCGCCTATGCCGCCGAGCACGGCATCGCCGATGCCTTTCGCGAATATGCTGCCGAGGACGGCCGCCTGATCCAGCCCAATATCGACGACATTGTCGGGCGCGACGCGATCTATGAAGCGCGCGAAGGCGCGACCGGTCTTTTGCACTGGGAACCGCGCGGCGGCTATGCCGGTGAGGCCGGGGATTTTGCCGTCACCTATGGCGACTGGAGCTATCACGCCGACGGCAATCGCGAGACCGAACCGGTCGCGACCGGCAATTATGTTTCGGTCTGGCGGCTCGAGGCCGAGGGCTGGCGCTATGTGCTGGATACCGGCGTGACCAACCGGCCGCAGCCACCAGCCGCAGAAGAATAGCCCGACTTGCTTGCCTAAAGGCGCGTTTCGGCTAGGTTTGCGGCATCGCACAAACCACCGGAGCGCGAGTCCCATGGCCTTCAAGCCTGTCAAGGAACGTCCATATGGCGATCCGAAATCGGTTGTCGCCGCCCTTTTCGAGGAAGCAGGCGGCGTACCGGCCGTGATGGAATTGCTGGAATTGTCGCGCACCCGCGTCTATGCGCTGGCCGATCCCGATGCCAGCAACGAGATATCCTATTCCCGCGTGGCCAAGCTGACCGAGGTGACGGGTGCCACGGCGGCGGCCAAGGACCTGGCCTATCTCGCTGGCGGCATCTTCATGCCGCTCGACCAGTCCGACGATGACAACTGGCTGGCGCTGGCCGGGGAGGCGAGCCGCAAGCATGCCCGCAATATCGCCGCGCTGATGGATTCGCTCAGCGAAACCGAACGCTCGCCGGGCGAAATCGACGAGTATGAGGCCCGCGAAATCCTGAAAGTGCTGGACCAGCAGCTTGCCGTGCTGGCGCGCCAGCGGTCCAAGCTGGCCCGCATCGCCGCGGGTGAGCGCGATCCCGGCATGCGCGTGTCTGGCGATAAGGATTGATCGCCATCGCCGCCGTGCTAAGGGGACGCGACAAGGAACCGGCCCGGCCAGAATGAACCGCTTCATCCATTTCATCCTCAACATGGATGCCCGCGCCCAGCGTGCGGCCATGGTGTCGGTTGGATTGCTCGTCTCGGTCGGCATGGTGTTCGTCTTCGGACGCCTGTTTCTCGACGCCAGTGCAGACGATCTCGGACAGGTCTTCGAAGTGGCTGCCAGCAAGTGGTACGCGCTGCCGCTGACCATCCTCGTCTATGTCATCATGTCCTTCTTCGGCGCGCCCCAATTCGTGCTGATGGCGGCAACCATGGTTGCGTTCGGCCCGGCTTATGGCTTTGCCTATGCCTGGATCGCCACGCTGTGCTCGGCGTCAGTGAATTTCTGGATGGGCAAGGGCGTGGGCGCCCGTCTGCTTGAGCGTTTCGGCGGCGAATGGATGAACCGGGCGGCGGAATTTGTCGGCCGCAACGGGTTGATGGCCAGCGCGCTGGTTCGTGTTGTGCCATCGGGGCCGTTCATCGTGGTCAACATGGCCTTCGGCGCCTCGAAAACCCCTTACTGGGCCTTCCTGGTTGGCACCGCGCTGGGCACCGCGCCGAAAATCCTCGTTGTCGGCCTGACCGGACAAAGCCTGCTGGCCGCGCTTTCGGGCCAGAACCTGCTTTATGCCGCCGCGCTTCTGCTTGCAGCGCTGGCCGTCTGGCTGGTGATCATGCTGGCGGCACGACGCCGTCTGCCGGTTCCCGAGGAAACCGAAGAAGAGACTTGACCCGTGGCTGCAAAGCCGCGCTTGCAATCCGCGCTGCACCATCGCACAAGGGTATATCTGGAAAAATTGATCGCTTTTCAGGCGATCGCAACGTGAACGCGCGCCCATGTTCAACAGTGTCTTCGGACTCCTTTCGGCAGATATCGCCATCGACCTCGGAACCGCCAATACCCTCGTCTATGTGAAGGGGCGTGGCGTGGTGCTCAACGAGCCTTCCGTGGTGGCCTACAAGATGGAAAAGGGCCGCAAGCACGTGCAGGCCGTGGGGGCCGACGCCAAGATGATGCTCGGCAAGACGCCGGGCAATGTCGAGGCCATCCGGCCGATGCGCGATGGCGTGATCGCCGACTTCGACGTTGCCGAGGAAATGATCCGCTATTTCGTGCGCAAGGTGCACAACCGGCAGAGCTTTGTCTCGCCGCAGGTCGTGATCTGCGTGCCGTCGGGGGCCACCGCCGTCGAACGCCGCGCCATCCATGAATCCGCCCGCCTTGCCGGGGCCCGGAAAGTGTTCCTGATCGACGAGCCGATGGCGGCTGCGGTCGGCGCCGGACTGCCGATCGACGAGCCCACCGGTTCGATGATTGTCGACATTGGCGGCGGCACGACCGAGGTCGCCGTGATGTCGCTCTCGGGCATTGTCTATTCACGCTCCGTGCGCGTCGGTGGCGACAAGATGGACGAGGCTATCATCAATTATATCCGCCGCTCGGCGAACCTGCTGATCGGGGAAACCTCAGCCGAGCGCATCAAGAAGGAAATCGGCTCCGCCATGCCGCCGCCGAAAGGCGAGGGGCTGTCGCTGGAGATCAAGGGCCGTGACCTGATGAATGGCGTCCCGCGCGAGATTGCCGTGACCGAGGCGATGATTGCCGATGCGCTCTCCGAGCCGGTC
>CBDUFA010000034.1:0-9480 GCA_965366295.1 uncultured Hyphobacterium sp. | reverse complement strand
GTCTCCCCGGTGATGCGGGCGCGCGCCGTGGCCGAGTTGACGACGAAGACGAGGGGCTTGGAGAAACTCTCGACGATATCCACGGTCGGGCCCACGGCGCGCAGATCATGCGGGCTGGGCCGGGTCGGGACGACCACAAGGTCCGCATGACGCACGACCCCGGCAATCGACTCGGTAACGGCCGGGGGCGTGTCGATGACAATCAGCTTGAATCCGGTTTTCTCGAGATGGCGGATGCCGGCCTCGAGATCGCCGATGGAAACGCGGGCATAGGCAGGCGTGGCGCTGGAGCGGGCATTCCACCATTTGGCGAGAGAGCCCTGTGGGTCGGTATCGATCAACGCGACCGGTCCGTCACCGGCGCGTTCGGCCTCGACCGCCACATGGCCCGACAAGGTGGTCTTGCCCGACCCGCCCTTTTGCGACGCGAAAACGACGACATTCGCCCGGTTCGCCATCTTTACCCTCACACCATCCACGCCGGTTTTCCGGCTGTTCGACGGGGAGCGGACCACACCAGCGCATAAGGGGCGTTTAAACCTATCGTTCAAATTCGACCGATTGCGGCAGACGCGATTCCAGGGTGAATGCAAGGTCAACGCGACCCGACAAATTATCCGCAAGCGAACGGCTTTACAGCAACCCGAACTGCCGCCACTATGTTGCGATGCAACATAACCGGGGGAAGTCATGTTCGCACTGGCAGCACAAGTAACGGGGGCTGTCAGCGCCGCTGTCCAACCCGACGTCATGGCCTTTGTGGCCGATTCCATGCTCCTGCTGGTTTCGGGCATGGTGGTGGTCTTCATGGCCGCCGGGTTCTGCATGCTCGAGACCGGGCTGGTGCGGGCCAAGAATGCCGCGACGATCTCGCTGAAGAATATCACGCTCTATTCGATTGCCGCGCTGACCTTCTACCTGGTCGGTTACCGGCTGATGTATGACGGCGTCGATGGCGGCTGGATCGGCACGCTGGGCGTCTGGTCGCCCGACGCGCTCGACGAACCGGCCGGATCGCTCGCCTCGTCGGCGGACTGGTTCTTCCAGATGGCCTTCGTGGCAACAGCCGCCTCCATCGTGTCCGGCACGCTGGCCGAACGGATCAAGCTTGGCCCCTTCCTCCTCTTCATCGTGGTGCTGACGGCGATCATCTATCCCATCACCGGGGCTTGGAAATGGGGCGAAGGCTGGCTGCATGTCTTCGGTTTCCAGGACTTTGCCGGCTCCACCCTGGTCCACTCGGTGGGCGGCTGGGCCGCGCTGACCGGTGCCATTATCCTCGGCCCGCGCTTTGGCAAGTACGACGCTGACGGGCGGATCCAGAAACCGATGCCCGGCTCGAACCTGCCGCTGGCCGCGCTCGGCACTTTCATTCTCTGGTTCGGCTGGTTCGGCTTCAATGGCGGCTCTCAACTCGCCGCCGGCACGATCGAGGACATGAGCTCGGTCGGGAAAATCCTGGCCAATACCAATACGGCAGCGGCAGCCGGTGTTCTCGGCGCCTTCGCGACGGCCTATTTCGTGTTCAAGAAGCCCGACCTGACGCTGGTGCTCAACGGGGCCATCGGTGGGCTCGTCGCCATCACGGCGGGTCCGCTCGACCCGGCGCTATGGCAGGCGATGATCATCGGGGCCATTGGCGGTGTGCTCGTCGTGGTGGCGGTCCCCGTGCTCGACCGGCTGAAGATCGACGATGTCGTCGGCGCAATTCCGGCGCACCTGGTCTGCGGGATTTTCGGTACGCTGGTGGCGGCGCTGACGACGCAGGCCGACGGGCTGAATGTCTTCCAGCAACTGGGCGTGCAATTCCTCGGCGTGATCTCGATCGGGGCGTTTGTCGCCATTGTCAGCTTTGGCGCCTGGCTGGCGCTGAAGCACACGATCGGCCTGCGTCCGACCGTCGACGAGGAAATCGCCGGGCTCGACAAGTCCGAGCTGGGCATGGAAGCCTATCCGGACTTCTACACCGGCTGATCCGTCGGCCTTCGAGCAAAAAAATAGGGCGCAGCGGACATGGATTGCGAGGTGTCCGCCGCGCCCTGCCTCCCGGTCCCGCCGGT
This sequence comes from uncultured Hyphobacterium sp., assembly GCA_965366295.1. GTDB lineage: Bacteria > Pseudomonadota > Alphaproteobacteria > Caulobacterales > Maricaulaceae > Hyphobacterium. Next base: position 7,420 of record CBDUFA010000034.1, on the reverse strand, counting down.
CGGCGTTCGTAAAACTCAGTCGAATTCGGTCAGGCGCATGGAGACCTGCAGGCCGTCGGTGAGACGGTCATAGGCTTTCAGCGTCAGGAATTCCGCGAAATCGTCGGACAGGACGAGGCCGCGCAGGAGTATTGTGGCGGCCTTCACTTCCTCCGGACCGGAGAGCCGGTATTCGGCGTCTTCGAGGATTTCGGCCTCGGCGATGTTGATGGCTTCCTCGATCCAGGCCGCATCCAGAGCCACGCCGGAATCAGTGGTTGCACCCGTGACGCGCCATTGCCAGAGCTGCGCCCGGGCGATCTCGGCGGTCGCGGCATCTTCCATCATGTTGCGGATCGGCGCGGCCCCGCGTCCCGCCAGCCAGGCCGCGATATAGCGGATGGCAACATCGACATTCTCTCGCGCGCCGGATTCGGTGATTGTGCCGTCCGGTGCTTCCACCAGATCGGCCGCCGACCCGGTGACATTGAATTGCTTGTCGATCTGGTTGGGCCCAGACATGACATCGTCAAAAGCCGCCTTGGCGATCGGGACGAGATCGGGATGTGCAACCCAGCACCCGTCATGCCCGTCCGTGGCTTCGCGGGTCTTGTCGATCCGCACCTGTTCGAAGGCCAGGGCATTGGCGGCCTCGTCGCCCTTAACCGGGATGAAGGCCGACATGCCGCCCATGGCATGGGCTCCGCGCCGGTGGCAGACCGCGATGACACGTTTGGAATACGCCCGCATGAAAGGCGTGGTCATCGTGATCTGCGACCGGTCAGGGAGAACCCGATCCTTATGGCCGCGCAGGCGCTTGATGTAGGAGAAGATATAGTCCCAGCGGCCGCAATTGAGGCCGACGCAATAGTCGCGCAGCTCATAGAGGATCTCGTCCAGCTCGAATGTCGCCGGCAGGGTCTCGATCAGCACGGTGCAGCGGATGGTGCCGCGCTCCAGGCCGAGCATTTCCTCGGCATGGCTGAAGACCAGCGCCCAGAAGCGGGCCTCGAAGCGGCTCTCCAGCTTCGGCAGGTAAAAGTATGGCCCGGAGCCACGCACGTTCAGCGCATCCGCATTGTGATAGAGATAGAGGCCGAAATCGAACAGGGCGGCCGAGATCGGCTGGCCATTGACCTGCATGTGGCGCTCGTCGAGATGCAGACCGCGCGGACGCACGATCAGCGTCGCCGCGTCAGACGAGACGCGATAGCGCTTGCCGGATTTCTCGTCGGTGAAATCGATCTGCCGGCGGATCGCCTCGCGCAGATTGATCTGGCCTTCGATCATGTTGGTCCAGGCCGGCGAGGAGGCGTCCTCGAAATCCGCCATGAAGCAACGCGCGCCGGAGTTGAGCGCGTTGACCACCATCTTGCGGTCGACCGGGCCGGTAATCTCGACGCGGCGGTCGCGCAGATCGGCCGGGGCCGGGCGCACCGTCCAGTCGGACGCGCGGATATCCGCGGTCTCGGCCGGGAAGTCCGGCAGCTCGCCGGCATCATAGGCAGCCTGACGGGTCTGGCGATCCTCGAGCAAGGCCTTGCGGCGGCCGTCGAACCGGCGGTGCAGGCCGACGAGGAAAGACAGGGCGTGCGGGGCGAGAACACCCCGATAGCCGGGTTCAAGCGGACCGAGGAGGTCAACGCCGTTGGGATTCGAAGTGTTCATGATCGCGCTCCCGGTCGCCACTTATTCGGCCGCGAACTGGGCGGACTCGGTGGATTCGCCCATCGCCGTGGTCGAGGACTGACCGCCCGAGAGGGTCTGGTTCACCAGGTCGAAATAGCCGGTGCCGACCTCGCGCTGGTGGCGGGTGGCCGTATAGCCGTCCTTTTCCGACGCGAACTCGGCCTGCTGGAGCTCTGAATAGGCGCCCATGCCACGGTCCCGGTAGCCCATGGCGAGGTTGAACATGCCGTAATTGAGCTGGTGGAAACCGGCGAGGGTGACGAACTGGAACTTGTAACCCATGGCACCCAGCTCGCGCTGGTAGGTCTCGATGGTGGCTTTGTCGAGATTGGCTTCCCAGTTGAAGGAGGGCGAGCAATTGTAGGCCATCATCTTGCCTGGGAATTTCTTCTGGATCGCCTCGGCAAAGCGGCGGGCTTCATCGAGGTTCGGCTTTGACGTTTCCCACCAGAGCAGGTCGGCATATTTCGCATAGGCCAGGCCGCGCTTGATGCAGTGATCGACGCCCATGCCCTTCTTGATGCGATAGAAGCCTTCGGCCGTCCGGCCGGCCTCGTAGTCGATGAATTCATGGTCGCGTTCATCGATATCGGAATTGATCAGCGTGGCCGATTCGGCGTCGGTGCGCGCCACGGTGAGGGTCGGCACACCCATCACGTCGGCTGCGAGCCGGGCCGCGTTGAGATTGCGCTCATGCGCCTTGGTCGGGATCAGCACCTTGCCACCGAGATGGCCGCACTTCTTTTCGGCGGCGACCTGGTCCTCGAAGTGAACGCCGGCCGCGCCCGCCTCGATATAGGCGCGCATGATCTCGTAGCAGTTCAGCGGGCCCCCGAAGCCGGCTTCGGCGTCGGCGACGATCGGCGCAAACCAGTCCCGCGTCACCTTGCCTTCCGACATCTCGATCTGGTCGGCGCGCTGGAGGGTGCGGTTGATCTTCTTCGCCAGCTCGGGGCCGGAATCGGCCGGGTAGAGCGATTGGTCGGGATACATGGCGCCGGCCTCATTGGCATCCGCCGCGACCTGCCAGCCTGACAGGTAGATCGCCTTGAGCCCCGCGCGGACCATCTGCATGGCCTGGCCGCCGGTCAGTGCGCCCAGCGCGTTGATGTAGGGTTCCGATTTGAGCAACGTCCAGAGCTTGACGGCGCCGCGTTCAGCGAGCGTGTGCTGGATCTGGACCGAGCCGCGCAGCCTCAGCACATCCTCGGCAGAATAGTTGCGCTCGATGCCGTCGAACCGGTCGGGCGTGGCGGCGGGAACGAGGTCGGTGAAATTCGTCATGGTGCAATCCTTGTAATCTGTGTGCCGGAGAACCGGCGTGTTCGATCTTGACCCTGACGGCCACGGATTGCCCTGTCCATGCTTTGAAAATACGAAAGAAGCACAGCTGTATTCATTAATTACTTGTCATGCTGTAGTTTTGTGAATAATTGACAAATGGATTTGCAGAACGAGAAGATTTTCGCGGGCGCCCGACTGCGGCGCTTGCGCCGGGAGCGCGGGCTCACCCAGGCCGATACGGCGGAGATGCTGGGCCTGTCGCCCAGCTATCTCAACCTGCTGGAGCGCAATCAGCGCCCGCTGACGGCCCGGGTCCTGCTCTCCGTGGCCTCGGCATTCGACATCGATGTGCGGGCGCTCGCGGAAGGTTCGGACCGGCAATTGGTCACCGACCTCGAGGCCGCGGCGGCAGATCCGGCCCTGGCATCGCTGGAGCTCGACCGGACCGAGCTCACCGAGCTGGCGGAAACGCAGCCCCGCGCTGCCGAAGCCCTGACGCGGCTCCACCAGGCCTATCGCAGTGCGGCGGAATCCTCGGCCGACCTGGCGGCGCAGCTGGAAGGTGGCGATCAGCCGGGCCGCCTCAACGATACAGAGGCCGTCAGAAACGCCATCGACCGGAACCATAATTTCTTCCCCGACCTCGAAGGGGCCGCCGACCGGTTCGGGGCCGACCTCAAGCTGACCGCCGACAACCGGGAGGCGGCGCTCGAAGCGCGGCTGAAGGAGGAGCACGGCATCATCGTCCGCACATTCGAGGACGACGTGATGGGCGGCGCGCGCCAGCGCATGGACTTCCACACGCGGCGGCTGATGCTGTCGGACCGCCTGTCACCGCTGGCCCGGCCGATGCAGATGGCGACGACGCTGGGCTTGCTCGAATTTGCCGGCGTACTGGACGATCTGGTCGAGGCGGCCGCACTCACCACGAAGTCCGAGCAGGCGCTCTACAGGATGGGGCTGGCGCGCTATTTCGCCGGGGCGCTCTTGGCCCCCTATGATGCGTTCCTGTCGCTGGCCCGCAAGAGCCGCTATGATCTCGACAGGCTTCAGCACCGCTTCGGCCTGTCCTTTGAAGCCGTGTGCCACCGGCTGACCACGCTCCACAAGCCGGAAGCGGAAGGCATTCCCTTCTTCATGGTGCGGATGGACCCGGCCGGCAATGTCTCCAAGCGGTTCGGGGGTGGAATTCTGCCCTTCGCGCGGTCTGGCGGCTCGTGTCCGAAATGGTCGTTGCTGGATGCGTTTCGCGCGCCGGAGCGGCTGCACACGCAGCGCCTCGCCCTGCCAGACAGTTCCGAGTATCTCTCGATCGCGCGCGCCGTTTCCCGGCCCGGCGGCCCGGACGAACCCCCGGTTCTGCATGTTGTTGCCGTCGGGTGTGAGTGGCCGCGCGCCGAAGAGACCGTCTATGGCGACGCCCTCGCCGCGCTCGGCCCGACGCCGATCGGGATCACCTGCCGGCTGTGTGAGCGGCCGGCCTGCGCACACCGGGCCTTTCCGTCCATGCAGCAGGAGATGAATATCAATCCCTGGCGGCAGGCCGCCGGGCCCTATGCGAGCGACGAGCTCTAGCTAGTCGAGCGCGCACCCGGTCAGCGGGCCGAGCGCGCCGGTGTCGTCGAAATAGCGGCTCTGCATGGAGTCGACGAGCTCGCAGCGCTGCGCCTCCGTCAGCCGGTCATCCCCGCTGATATCGGTCGCCAGCCCGTTCAATGTGAAGCGGCCGGGCATCATCTCCGAGCCCCCGTCCGCGGGCGTATCAAAGCGCATGCGCGCCGCGCCTTCGCTCCAGCGCGACCAGTCGCCACCGGGTTCGCCCTGGCGGGCAAACCGCCCCCAGTAGCCGCCCATCTCCCGCGCCAGCGCGACACGGCTTTCTTCATTACCGCTGGAGAAGACGATCGGGTCGAGCCGCGATCCGAAGAAATCGAAATAATTGAAGACGAAGGGGATTTCCATGGAGTGCATGGCCCCGAAGACGCGCCCGGAATCCAGGAAGATATTGGCACCGCCCTCATCCCAGTCGAAGCGGTAGGCCCAGACATCGTCATGGCCGGCAGCAGTCATCGCATCCGCGATCTCGTCGACCGCATTGATCGCCCAGATCTGGCTCTGATAGCCGGAAACCGCGTCATAGACGCCCTCATCCCGGATGCGGAAGAAAACGCCGAGATGGCGGTTCACGAAATCCGGGTTGATCCCGTTATAAAGCCGTGTCTCGTCGCGATTGGTGCCGGTGATGAGGGGAACGGCATTGAACGTGTCGAGGCTGTCAAAGGCCGACATGACACCCGCCGCCGGCAGCGAGACACCGTCCGCGATCACGGTCGGCACTTCGATCCGGCCGGTCTCGTCGGCATAGGCGGCATAGATATCGGCCACGTCAACAGCGCGCAGACTGTCGGACGTCACCTCGCCACCGACAAAGCGTTGCGCCGTCTCGATCGACGGGTTGATCTCGCTGCCTTCAAGCCCTTCGGCCTCGGCCTGCGGAACAGAGCTGGCCGAGCCGGACTGCATGATGGCGCGGTGGAAGAGGCCTGCGGCCAGTGGCGAGGCCATCAGCGCCGCCGTGTTGGTGCCGCCCGCGCTTTCGCCGAATACGGTCACGGTGCCGGCATCGCCGCCATAGGCCGCGATGTTTTCCTGCGCCCATCGCAGCGCGGCGACATGATCGGTGAGCGCGAAATTGGCGATGGGCGAGCCGTCCTCCCGCAGCGCCGGGTGGGAGAAAAAGCCGAGCGGTCCCATCCGGTATTGCGTGACCACGACGACGACATTCTGGTCCATCGCCAGCTGGGAGCCGTTATACTGGTCAGCCCAGCCCCAAGTGTTGGCGCCGCCATGAATCCAGAACATCACCGGCAGGTTTTCCGCGTTCGGCGGCGCATAGACATCAAGATAGAGACAGTCCTCGTTGCCAGCGAGTTCGCCCGCCTCGACCCCGAGGAGATCGGCACTGAGCCCGTTGGCGATCTGGACGCACGGAATTGGTGCCGTGATGGCTTCGCGTTCCCCTTGCCAGCCCGGGGCGGGGGCGGCAGGCGCCCAGCGCAGATCTCCGACCGGCGCCTGTGCGAAGGGAATGGCCCGCCAGACATGGGCGCCGCTCTCGGCGACATAACCGATCACATTGCCCTGGGGCGTTGAAATACGGGTGGCGGCATCAGGCTCGGGCGGCACGTCGCGCTGGGCACACGCAGCCAGGATGAATGCCAGTCCAAGAATGATTGCACGCATGACGCTCTCCCCCGATCCGGTCTGATCACAGATTTGGCGTGAAATTAGCGCGCGTCAAATGCCCGCGAGAGTCTGGTTGACAGCGCGTTGCCAACCGGCCCGCTGGGCGGTGCGGATACCCGCGTCCATCGCTGGCTCGAAAGCCTGGTCAGCCTGCCAGAGCTTGCGCCCCTCCTCGAGCGAGACAAACAGGCCAGCGCCCAGCCCGGCCAGGAAGGCCGCGCCCCAGGCCGTGGTCTCGGTGTTCACGGGCCGCACCACGGGCACGGCGCAGAAATCGGCAAGCCTTTGCAGGAAGCGGTTATTATTGGCCATGCCGCCATCGACCTTGAGCCGGGCCGTCGCCACGCCATCCCGGGCCATGGCCTCGAGCAGGTCGGCTGTCTGGTGGGCGGCTGCATCGAGTGCGGCCTGGGCGATCTCTGCCCGGCCCGACCCGCGCGTCAGCCCGACAATCGTGCCACGTGCCTCGGCGGCCCAGTGCGGCGCCCCAAGCCCGGCAAAAGCCGGCACCAGGTAGACGCCGCTGTCCGGATCGGCCGATGCAGCCAGCGCCTCGATCTCGGAGGCTTTCGAGAACAGGCCCAACCCGTCGCGCAACCATTGAACGGTGGCCCCGGCCGAGAGGATGGAGCCCTCCAGCGCGAAAATGGTCTCGCCCTTCAGCCGCCAGGCGATGGTCGAAAGCAGCCGGTTGTCCGAGACCGCCATCCGGTTGCCGGTATTCATGATCAGAAAGGCGCCGGTGCCATAGGTGGACTTCACCTCGCCGGGCGTAAAACACGCCTGGCCAATGGCAGCGGATTGCTGATCGCCCGCCATCCCGGTGACCGGCAGGGCTTCACCGATCGTCTCCTTTAGGCTGGTACCGAATTCGGCGGCGTTGTCACACACTTCCGGCAGTCCGGCGATCGGGACATTGAATAATTCGCAAAGACTTTCATCCCACTGAGCGGCCTTGAGATCGAACAGGGAGGTGCGGCTGGCATTGCTGGCATCCGTGCGGTGCGCCTGACCGCCGGTCAGCCGCCAGAGCAGGAAAGTGTCGATCGTTCCGAAGGCCAGCTCGCCGCGCTCCGCGCGCTCACGCGCGCCGTCAACGGCGTCGAGGATGAAGGCGAATTTCGTCGCCGAGAAATAGGGATCGAGGACCAGGCCGGTCTTTTCCCGGACCAGGCTTTCCTGGTCGGCCGCCACCAGGGCGCGGCAAATGCTGGCAGTGCGG
>CBDUFA010000033.1:0-9499 GCA_965366295.1 uncultured Hyphobacterium sp. | reverse complement strand
ATGAGTATCCGGGCGGTCAACGCGCTCTCGCACTACACGGACTGGACCATTGGTCACGTTCACTCCGGTGCACTGGGCTGGGTCGGCATGATCTCCTTCGGGGCGATCTACTGCCTGGTTCCCTGGCTGTGGAAGCGCAAGGGCATGTGGAGCCGCGCGCTGATCGAGTGGCATTTCTGGCTCGCGACGATCGGCATCCTGCTCTACATCGCGGCGATGTGGCCGTCGGGGATCACGCAGGGCCTGATGTGGCGCGCCTACAATGATCTCGGCTTCCTCGAATACTCCGTCATCGAGACCGTGGAAGCGATGCACATCTACTACATCATCCGGGCTGCGGGCGGCGCACTCTTCCTGCTCGGCGCGATCCTGATGGCGTTCAACATGTACAAGACGATCCGGGGGGATGTCAGCGAGACCGAAGACGTGGTCAAGCCGCAACCCCGTGCAATCCCGGCGGAATAGGAGCAGGGACAATGGCTGACACACCTCAAAAAGAGAGCTTCCACAAGAAGTTCATGGAGAAAAACTCCCTGCTTTTGTCGCTCGGGGTCATTCTCACCATCTCGGTCGGCGGCATCGTGGAGATCGCCCCGCTCTTCTACCTCAACTCGACGATCGAGGAGGTGGACGGGGTCCGTCCCTACACGCCGCTCGAGCTGATGGGCCGGCAGATCTACATGCGCGAGGGCTGCTATAACTGCCACTCGCAGATGATCCGCCCGCTGCGCGACGAAGTGGAACGCTATGGTCACTACTCGCTGGCGGCGGAAAGCATGTATGACCGCCCCTTCCAGTGGGGATCCAAGCGCACCGGGCCGGATCTCGCCCGGGTCGGCGGCCGCTATTCGGACGAATGGCACCGCGACCATCTGATCCGGCCGCAATCGGTGGTGCCGGAATCGATCATGCCGCCCTATTCCTTCCTGGCGGACGCGGCGCTCGATTACGAGAACATCCAGGCCCATTTGCGGGTCAACCAGTTCCTCGGCGTGCCGTATTCCGATGAAGCCATCGAGAATGCGCGGGCCGACCTGGAAGCCCAGGTGGACGAGTTCTCGTCCGGCTATGATGACCTGATCGCCCGCTATCCGGGCGCGAACATCCGCAATTTCGACGGCAATGCGGACGTCATCACCGAGATGGATGCGCTGATCGCCTATCTGCAGGTGCTCGGGACGATGGTGGATTTCTCCACCTATGAGCCCGAGGCCGAAGCCAACCAACGCTAGGAGCACACGGCATGTACGAGACACTGGCCAGTTTCGCTCAGACCTGGGGGTTGTTGTTCTTCTTCGCCGTTTTCATCGGCGTGCTGATCTACGCTCTCTGGCCGAAGAACCGCGAGACCTTCGACGCCGCTGCCCGCATGCCGCTGATGGATGACGACCTGTCCGGCAATGACAGGGAGAAGGACAAAGACAATGTCTGAGAAAGATATCGATCAAACGACCGGCACGGAAACGACCGGTCACGAATGGGACGGCATCAAGGAGCTGGACAACCCGCTGCCGCGCTGGTGGCTGTGGATTTTCTACGCCTGTATTGCCTGGTCCGTGGTCTACTGGGTGCTGATGCCGGCCTGGCCGGCTCCGCCCGGCATGCAAGGCTTTACCGAAGGCGTGCGCGGCAATTCCGAACGCGTCAATGTCGCCAATGACATGGAAGCGCTGCAGGCCTCGCGGGCGCAACATTTCGCCCAGCTGGAAACGGCGGGCAGCTACCAGGCCATCGAATCCGATCCGGTGCTGTTCCGCTTTGCGCTCGCGGCCGGCGAGTCGACCTTCGCCAATTTCTGCTCGACCTGCCATGGTGCCGGCGCGCAGGGCTTTGTCGGCTATCCGAACCTGAATGACGATGTCTGGATCTGGGGCGGCTCCTATGAGGCCATCCAGACCACGATCCGCTACGGCATCCGCTCCGATCACCCGGATACGCGCTTCTCGCAAATGCCGGCCTTCGGTGCCGACGGGCTGTTGAGCCGCGAGGAAATCCGCAATGTGCGCGACTATGTGCTGAGCCTGTCGGGTGAAACCGGCTTCGAGGAAGCAGCGCTGAGCGCGGGCGGGACGGTCTTTGCCCAGCAATGCGCCTCCTGCCATGGTGATAACGGCATGGGCGACCGCACCCAGGGCGCACCGGACCTGACCGATGCGATCTGGCTCTATGGCGGCAGCCCGGCGCAGGTCGAGAACACGATCTGGCGCGGCCCGTTTGGCGTCATGCCGGCCTGGGAAGGCCGTCTCGACGACCCGACGATCGCCGCCGTGGCTGCTTATGTCTATTCGCTCGGTGGCGGTGAAGCCGCCGGGACCAGCGGGGGTGCGGCGGGCGAATAGGCCGCATCCCATCCTTCCCCAATAAAAGGCAAAGTGCGGAAATGAGCACGGCCAAGCATAATCTGATCTCCGCCCCCGGCGTTGCCGCGCACGAGGTGGAGGCTGTCAACGACGCCCAGAAGCGCAAGCTCTACAAGAAGCGCGAGCCGATCTATCCCAAGCTCGTCCACGGCAAGTTCCGGTTGGCGAAATGGGTGTTCATGCTGCTCGCGCTGGGCGCCTATTACTTCATCCCCTTCCTGCGCTGGGACCGGGGACCTTCCGTGCCGGACCAGGCGGTGCTGATCGATTTCGAGGGGCGGCGTTTCTACTTCTTCTTCATCGAGATCTGGCCGCAGGAGATCTACTATGTCTCCGGCTTGCTGATCATCGCCGCGCTGTCGCTTTTCCTGGTCTCGGCGCTGTTCGGGCGGGTGTGGTGCGGCTATGCCTGCCCGCAGACTGTCTGGACCGATTTGTTCATCGCCGTCGAGCGCCTGTTCGAGGGCGACCGCAACAAGCGGATCAAGCTGGACCGGGCGAAATGGTCGTTCGACAAGGCCTGGCGCAAGGCCGGCAAGCACGCGGTCTGGCTAGTGATCGCGGCGGCCACGGGCGGGGCGTGGATCCTCTATTTCCACGATGCCTATGACACGCTGTCGCATTTCTTCACCGGCGGCTCGCCGATTTCGGCCTATCTCTTCTTCGGCGTGCTGACCTTCACCACCTATACGCTGGCTGGCACGATGCGCGAGCAGGTGTGCACCTATATGTGCCCCTGGCCGCGGATCCAGGCGGCGATGACCGACCGCGACGCGCTCAATGTCGCCTACCGGGTCGACCGGGGTGAACCGCGCGGCCCGCACAAGAAGGGCGAAAGCTGGGAAGGACGCGGCGATTGCATCGACTGCAAGGCCTGCGTCGCGGCCTGCCCGATGGGGATCGATATCCGCGAAGGCTCGCAGCTGGAATGCATCCAGTGCGCGCTGTGTATCGATGCCTGCGACGACATCATGAAGAAGGTCGACCGCCCTACCGGGCTGATCGCCTATGACACCGACGTCAATATCGACCGCCGCCAGGCCGGCGAGAAGCCGGTCTACCGCTTCCTGCGGCCGCGCGTGCTGGTCTATGCCTTTGCGCTGACGGTCGCCGTCTCGATCATGCTGTTCGGCCTCACCACGCGTGCCAATCTCGACGTCAATGTCACGCGCGACCGCAATCCGAACTTCGTCCAGCTGTCGGATGGATCGGTGCGCAATGGCTATACGCTGAAAGTCATCAACCGCACGCATGAGGATGCCGTCTACACGATCGATATCGACGCGCCGGCGGGCTTTGAATGGCGCATTCTCGGCCAGGATGAATCCCGCGGACTGACCGTCGATGTGCCGGCCGAGCGGACCCAGGATTTCCGCATTTTCCTGACCCTGCCGCGGGATGCGGTGACGGCGGCCAACCAGCCTGTTACCTTCACCGTCTCGCCACAGGGGTCAAACGAGACCCGCACGGCCGACACGGTCTTCCTGAGCGGAGGCGCAAGATGATCCGCGAGATCAAGGGACGCCATGTCCTGATCGCCCTTCTGGTGTTCTTCGGCGTGATCATTGCCGTGGACACGATTTTCGTGACGACGGCGCTCAACACTTTCCGCGGCGAGGACGAGCCGCGCTCCTATGTTCAGGGCATCCATTACAATGACGTGCTGGAACGCCGCGCCGCGCAGGCCGAGCTGGGCTGGCAGGCGGTCAGCGCGGTTTCGGCGGCAGGCGTCGAGGTCGAGATCAGCGATCCGGACGGCGAACCGGTGGAAGGCCTGGTGATGGATGCGCGCCTGCGCCATCCGGCGGATTCGACGCTCGATATCCCGCTGACACTGTCCGAGGCTTCGCCCGGTCTCTACACCGCGCAGACCCCCGTGCCGGAAGGCCGCTGGACGCTGGTCGTGTCCACGCCCGACGGGCCGCCCTTCGAAATGGAACAGGATCTATGGCTGCGATAGACGCCAGCGGTGTCGATCCCGAAGCCTTCGTCCGGGACAAGGATGGCCACCAGGAGATGGACCTCCTCGTGTCCGGCGCGCATTGCGCGGTCTGCATCGCCCGTATCGAGGACGCGATGCAGGACTTTGACGGCGTCACCAATGCACGGCTGAACCTGTCGACCGGCCGGCTCGCCCTGGCCTGGGACGGCCCGGCCAGCCAGGCGCGGGCCATGGTGAAGAAGCTCTCCGAGATCGGCTATCCGGCGACGCCTTTCGAGCCGGAAACCGGCGCCGATCCGTCCAGCCAGGAAGAGCGCCGCCTGCTGATCGCGATGGCGGTCGCGGCCTTCGCCACGGCGAATGTGATGCTGTTCTCGGTCTCGGTCTGGTCGGGCGCGGACATGACGCCGCAAACGCGTGACCTGTTCCACTGGCTCTCGGCGCTGATCGCGCTGCCTGCCGTGGCGTTTTCCGGACGCCCCTTCTTCTACTCGGCCTGGAATGCGCTCAAGCGCAAGCAGGTCAATATGGACGTGCCGATCTCGCTGGCGGTGACGCTGGCCTGCGGCCTGTCGGTGTACGAGACCCTGCACGGCGGCGAGGAAGCCTATTTCGATGCCGCCGTCATGCTGCTCTTCTTCCTGTTGATCGGGCGCTGGCTGGACAGCCGGTTGCGCGCCAAAGCCGGGGCGGCGGCCCGGCGGCTCGCCGCGATGCAGGCCGCCACCGCCACGCGGATCGGCCGTGATGGCCATACCAGGACGGTCCCGGCCCGCGATGTCCGGCCGGGCGATATCCTTCTGGTGGCGGCCGGGGAAAAAGTGCCGGTCGATGCCGAGGTGATCGAGGGTGCCAGCCAGCTCGATGCGGCGCTGGTGACCGGGGAGACCACGCCATCGGAAGCCGGTGCCGGCACACAGGTCTATTCCGGCATGGTGAATTTGTCCGCGCCGCTGAAAGTGAAGGCCACGGCCCGGCGCGAGGATTCGCTGCTGGCCGAGATCACGCGCCTGGTCGAGGCCGGGGAGCAGAGCCGGTCCCGCTATGTGAAGCTGGCCGACCATGCCGCCCGGCTCTACGTGCCGATCGTGCATTCGCTGGCCGCATTGACGCTGGTGGGCTGGCTGATCCTCGGTGCCGAGCCGCGCATTGCCATCATCCATGCCATTGCGGTGTTGATCATCACCTGCCCCTGCGCGCTGGCGCTGGCCGTGCCTGCCGTGCAGGTGGTGGCCTGCGGACGGCTCTACCGGTCCGGTGTACTGGTGAAGTCCGGAGATGCGCTGGAACGCCTTGCCGAGGCCGATGCCTCGGCCTGGGACAAGACCGGCACGCTGACCCTGGGCAAGCCGGCCCTGGTCAACCGCGCCGATATTTCCGATGCCGATTTCGAGCTGGCCGCCATGCTGGCGCGGACCAGCCACCACCCCTTGTCGCGCGCCATTGCCCTGCCCGCGGGCATGGGCAAGGCCGCGGAGAATGTGAAGGAATTTCCCGGAGGCGGGCTGGAAGCCATGATCGATGGCGAGACCGTCAAGCTGGGCTCCGCCGCCTGGCTCGGCCTGGACATGCAAGGCGATGCCGCTTCGGAAGTCTGGCTGGTGCGCGGCGATAGCCCGCCGGTGCGCTTTGCCTTTGCCGACCAGCCGCGCGAGGACGCCGCGGACACGGTGCGTACGGTGGAGGCGATGGGCCTGCCGGGCCGGATCCTGTCCGGCGACCATGAACGGGCCGTCGCGGCGATGGCGGCCCGGCTCGGCATGGAAAACTGGCAGGCCGAGCTGAAACCCGCCGAGAAGATCGCCATGCTGGAAACGGCGCGCGACGAGGGCCGTCACGTGCTGATGGTGGGCGACGGGCTGAACGATGCCCCGGCGCTGGCGAGCGCCCATGTTTCGATCTCGCTGGCCAGTGGCACGGATATTTCCAAGGCGGCCGCGGATTTCGTGATCCAGCGTGACCGGCTGGAAGCGATCCCCGAGACCATCGCCATTGCCCGCAAGGCGAAACGGCGCGTGCTGGAGAATTTCGGCGTCGCCGTGGTTTATAACATGATCGCCGTGCCGCTCGCCGTGCTCGGCTTTGTCACCCCGCTGGTGGCCGCCATCGCAATGTCGGCGTCCTCGCTGGTGGTGACGCTCAATGCATTGAGGCTCGCCCGCTGATGGATGTCCTGATTTTCCTGATCCCGATTGCGCTGACGATGGGGCTGGTGGGCCTCGCCGCCTTCCTCTGGTCGCTGAAATCCGGCCAGTATGAAGACCTGGACGGGGCGGCCCAGCGCATTCTCATCGACGATGGCGACCGGCCGCTTCCCGACCGGAAACCCGGTCACGCCGCGGCCGAAGCGGGCGAGGACGAGGACGGGCCGCAATCGGTGCAGAAATCCTGATAGGCCCGCCAGCTGGCATGGCCCAGCCAGGGGAAGACGACCGCCAGCCCGACCAGGAAGAAAGCGCCGCCGATCGCGGTCCAGAAGGCAATCAGCCAGGCCCAGATGAACATGGTGAAGAGGTTGGCCCGCACCGCCTTGACCGAGGCGATCAGCGCGGTGGCGGCATCAATGTCCTTGTCGATCAGCATCGGGAAGGAAATCGCCGATATGGCAAAGGCTGCAAAGGCCAGGCCCGCACCGATAATGGTGCCGACCACGGCCATGGTGACACCGGCCGGTTCGTCGAGAACCCAGGCCGTGAAATCCGCGAAATTCGTATAGTCCTGCGTCGCGAAATAGGCGTAGAGGAATTGTGCGATCCGGGCCCAGACCAGCAAAAGGATAATCAGCAGGAGGCCGAGAAAGGCGACCTGGGAAATCTTCTCGCCGGAGACCAGCCAGACATCGCGGAAACTGACCGGCTGGCCGGCATCGAGATGCTTGGAAATCTGGTAGAAACCGACCGCGAAAAGCGGCGCGACCAGCGCAAAGCCGGACAGGGCCACCGGGATCCAGGCCGAGGCGCCGAGCCACCAGAGCCCGCCGGACAGGGCCGCGCCGAGCAGAACGAAAATCAACCCGTATCCGATCGACACGACGGGTGCCCGCATCATGTCGCTGGCACCGGCCTTCAACCAGCGCATCGGCGCCCCCGGGCGAACCGTGTTGAGTTCAATCGCGGCCATCATGTCCTCCCCATTTAGCCCTACAGCCCAATTAACCTTACAAACTGTAGGCCTGTTTCAGTCCCGGCGCCTCGCGGCGTAACGCCGCGCAAATACCGGGTATCGGCGGGCAAATTTTAGAGCCAGTGTGCCGCGCATGGAAGCCCTCGCACAAATCAGCTTTATCGGTGGCCTGCTGGCCGGGCTGGCGTCCAGCCTGCACTGTGCCGGCATGTGCGGGGGGATCGCGTCGGGCGTGATGTTTTCACTTTCGCCGGACGACCGCCCGGCGACCCGGCTGGGGGTCTTGCTGACGGCGCAGACCGGCAAGGCGATCAGCTATGTGCTCGCCGGTGCGGCGGTCGGCGCGGCGGGCACCGGGCTCTATGCGCAGCTGGACCTGTCGGCTGCTCATACCGTGTTCCGCTGGGGGGCGGCGGTGATGCTGGTCTGGATCGGGCTTTCTGTGACGGGTTACCTCCCGGCGGCGGCCTGGCTCGACCGGCTGTTCCGCCCGGTCACACGGCTGATCCTGCGCCCGATCCGCGCCGCGGGGCCGGCCTCGCCCCTGCTCGCGGGCCTGGCCTGGGGGGCGCTGCCGTGCGCCATGGTCTATGCCGCCCTGCTCTATGCGATGATATCCGGCAGCGCGCTGCAAGGCGCGCTGGTCATGCTGGGCTTCGGGCTTGGCACGCTGCCCTCGGTGACCGGCACGGCGCTGGGCATTGGCGCGCTGCAGAACTGGGGGCGGGTGCCCGGCCTGCGAATCGCCGCCGGACTGACCATTGCCGCAATGGGCGGCGCCATGCTGCTGGTGCCGCCGGAATTGATTGCGGCCATGTGCGGGATGGAAACCGGTTCGTGATCGTCATTGTGGCTTATCTGGCCCTGACGCAACTCCGGCAGCGAAACGCAGGTTCAAGCGTAGTATTTCATGATTGAGACGCAGAGGCGGGACGCCCGGTCATGGCCCACTGACTGCCGGCAGGATTTCAGTCCGGCTCCGGGCGGATGACGGCCCAGTTGCGGCCACCGATCAACACAATTTCGTTCGAGGATTCGGAGGCGCGGATCGCCTGCATGACCGGCAATCCCGCACGCTGCAGATCAATCACACCGACAGGCTCGAAAGTGCTGGCCTGATAGATTTCAATCCATCTTCCGAAACGCAGGACGAAAAGACGGTCCTGAAAGCCGGAAACGTCGAAACCGCTGAACGGATTCTCTCTCAGATCAAACCAGAATTCGTCGTAGGACAAACCCGGATCGAACGCGCCGATCAATGAACCATCATCTGCCCGGCGAAGATAGATTTGCGATGCCGGGCCGTCCGGATACTCCCGGATCATGGCATAGAACAGACCATGGAACAGAACAGTGCCGTTTGACTCGATTTCGACTATCGGGCCGCTATTCGTGACGCCCTCGAATGCTTCGAACCGGTCCGTTCCCAGCGGCCTCAGGGCAGAAGACACGAAGCCAAATTGCGGAAGGGAAACCGACTGGCCTGTATCCAGATCCAGTATAACCCTGCCACCACCGCGGCTCGGATTACCTGCCGCCTCGCTATAGACATCCGTTGCGTCCAGAACGATGTACCGATCATCAATCCAGGCCGAATTCTTGATCGCAAAGAAGGTTTCATAAGAGAGGAAGTCCAGATCACCATAGCGCCATTCCCTCAACAGGGTGGCGCGGCCATCATCAAGGGCATAAAGCCGCAATGGAAAACCATAGCGCGTATCGTCCATTGCCGGCCATTGGACAAGCAGCCGGTTTCCCGAGGGCGAAACCGTACGGTGTGGCGGAACGAGGCCGGGCCCGGCATCACTTCGAATGACCGAGAAAACCGGCTCCGCCGCAAATGGCCTTTGCCAGACCGCGAGGCGGATGTGAGATCTCGGATCTGCGTCTGCGAGACGCCCGTCATATCCCGGCACTATGACAGAGCCGTTTTCTCCAAAAAACAGGGGGAGGCTTGAGCTAAATACCGGAAAGACAAAACTGTTCGTCTCGTCCGTCTCCAGATCGATCACGGTCACGCGGTATTCGTCTACGGCCGTGCCCCGCCGATCACATTGTACAACCAGAGCGGCGT
>CBDUFA010000032.1:0-9677 GCA_965366295.1 uncultured Hyphobacterium sp. | reverse complement strand
GACGCTGCGCGCCGTGGCCACGGACGGTCACCGCCTGGCGCTGTCGGAATGCGATCTGCCGGAAGGTGCCGGCGGCATGCCGGCCGTCATCGTGCCCCGCAAGACCGTGCAGGAAGCGCGGCGCCTGCTGGAGGATGCCGATGACGACATCCAGATATCGGTTTCCGACGGCAAGATCCGTTTCGGTTTCGGCCGCGCCGTGCTGACCTCCAAGCTGATCGACGGGTCCTTCCCGGACTATGAGCGCGTGATCCCGCGTGGAAACGAGAAGCTGATGGCGGTGGACAACAAGCGCTTTGCCGAGGCGGTTGACCGCGTGGCGACGATCTCCATCGAGAAGTCGCGCTCGGTGAAGCTGTCGCTGGACGATGGCACGCTGACGCTCGCCGTGAACAATCCGGAATCCGGTCAGGCCGTGGAAGAGCTTCCCGTCGAGAGCAAGGAAGGCGGTTTCGCGATCGGCTTCAATGCGCGCTACATCCTGGACGTTGCCGGTCAGATCGAAGGCGAGGAAGCCCGGTTCCATTTCGCCGATCCGGCTTCACCGACCCTGGTGACGGATTCGGGCGATGCCGACTCGCTCTACGTGCTGATGCCGCTGCGCGTGTGACGTCCGGCGGGCCGGCTTTGAACATAGCTGCGCTCAGCCGTCTCCGGCTGACGGATTTCCGGAATTTCGAGACGCTCGATCTCGACCTTGATGCACGTCCCGTCTGCCTCGCCGGGCCGAACGGGTCGGGCAAGACCAATATCCTTGAAGCCATTTCGCTGCTGGCGCCGGGCCGTGGCCTGCGCGGTGCGGAAAGCGAAGAGGTTCTCCGCAAGACGGGCGAGGAGATTGCGCCGGCCTGGGCGGTCTATGCCGAAACCCGCGATTCAACCGGTGACGAGGCCAGCCTCGCCTCCGGCCTGCTCGACGGGGGCCGGCGCCAGACGCGCATGAACGGCAAACCGGCCTCGCGCGCCGATCTCGCAGCCCTGCTGCCAATGATCGTGCTTCTGCCGGAGCATGACCGTCTGTTCGCCGGGCCGCGTTCCGACCGGCTGCGGTTTTACGACCGCCTCGTTTCGGCCAGTGATGCCGCGCACGGTGAGGCGCTGAACGCGTATGAGAAGCTGCGCTCCCGGCGGCAGCGCCTTCTGGACCAGGGGTGGGCCGACCCGGCCTGGCTGGATGCGTTGGAGACGGACATGGCTGGCCATGGTGTGGCCCTTGCCGCAGGGCGGCTACACGCGCTGGCGAGGTTGCAGGCGGCCATTGACGGGGCGCAGGACGGCGTGTTTCCGAAGGCCGATCTGTCGCTTGACGGGTTGATCGAGGCAGCACTGGCCGCAGGCTCCGGCATTCGTGAGGCCGAGGACCAGCTGATCACGGCCCTGCAAGAGGGGCGGGACCGGGACGGCGCGTCCGGACGCACGCTGACGCGCGGGCCGCATCGCAGCGATCTGGGTGCCCGGCACCGGGATAAGGACCAGCTTGCCGCCCTGTGTTCGACCGGCGAACAGAAGGCGCTGATCATCCGCCTGGTGCTGGCCCAGGCATTGTCCCTCGCGACCCGCGGTACGAGAATTCCCCTCCTGCTGCTAGATGAGGCCTGTGCCCATCTCGACGCCCGCCGGCGCGAGGGGCTGGCCGATGCCATTGTCGAGCTCGGAGCCCAGGCGTGGCTGACCGGCGTCGAATCCAGTCTTTTCGCCGGCTTCGGCGAGCGGGCGCAGCATTTCGCGGTCCAACAGGGAATTGTCAGCCTAGGTTGATCGCTTCACCACGAGCCACCCGAACAGGCTGATGGCCAGTGCCACGGGCAACAGGATCAGGAACCAGCTGGCGAAGATGGTCAGCGCATAACCCCAGTCGACCCGTCCATCGCAATAGAGTTCGCACTGCGTGTTGTGCTGCAAGGCGGCCAGAACGATCAACAGGCTCCCGGCGAACGAGACGGATAGCGCCGAACCCAATACGGGCAAAATTATTTTCATTGCGAACCACCGGAAGCTTCCGCCCTGTCAGAGCAATGGCAACAGCATTCAAGGCTCGAAAACAGGCGCGAGACAGCCTAGATCGCAGCCCATGCCGATTGAAAGCTATTTCTTGTTCGCCGGGGCCTTGCTGATCCTGTTCTTCTCGCCGGGACCTGGAAACGTCGCCATGGTGGCGCGGACGCTCGATGACGGGCCGGTCCACGGGTTTGTCTATGGCGGCGGGATTATCACTGGAGATATTTTCTGGTTCACTGTCGCGGTGACAGGCCTGACCGCGGTGGCGGACCGGGTTGGTCCGGCGGGATGGATATTCAAGATCATCGGCGTCGGCATTCTGCTCTGGTTCGCCTGGAAGTCGTTCCAGTCCTTCCGGCACCCGAAAGCGGTGGCGCTGAAAAAGCCGACCCATCTGGGTCTTGCCGCGACCTATGCGGCGGGGGTGGCCATGCCATTGACCAATCCCAAGCCGATCGTTTTCTACCTCACGCTTCTACCGAGCTTTTTCGACCTCACGCATATCGATGTTCCTGCCTGGCTCGTGATGGTTGCCATCATGCTGGCCATGTATCTGCTCACCGCGAGCGTGCATGTGGGGCTGGCGCACAAGGCCCGGACCTGGCTGCAGGAAAAGGGCGTGAAACGCTGGGCGGACGGTATCGTTGCGCTGGTCATGCTGGGTATCGCGATGCTGTTGATTCTGCGCTGATCCGGTGTTTTTGCGGCGGTTTTCCGGGGCCTGGACAGGCCGAACTGCGCGCCGCGCGCAAGCCCCTGATTTATTGCGCTTTTCAACCGCAGAAATATAGCTGTGAAACATGGCGCGCGGGCGGCGATTCGGCTACACTAAACACATGGAAGAAAATACGAATCAGGAATATGGCGCCGGCTCGATCAAGGTCCTCAAAGGGCTTGATGCGGTCCGCAAGCGTCCGGGCATGTATATCGGCGATACCGATGATGGGTCCGGCCTTCACCACATGGTCTACGAAGTGGTCGACAACGCCATCGACGAGGCGCTGGCCGGTCATGCCGACAAGGTAACGGTAACGCTCCACGCGGACGGTTCGGCCAGCGTGTCGGACAATGGACGCGGTATTCCGGTCGACCTCCATGAAGAGGAAAAGGTTTCCGCCGCGCAGGTCATCATGACCCAGCTCCATGCGGGCGGGAAATTCGACCAGAATTCCTACAAGGTTTCCGGCGGCCTGCACGGCGTTGGCGTGTCCGTGGTGAATGCGTTGTCGGAATGGCTGGACCTCAAGATCTGGCGCAAGGGCAAGGTCCATACCATGCGCTTCCTGATGGGGGATCCGGAGAATGGCGAGGACCTCAAGGAAGTAGGCGATGCGCCTGAAGTCGATGGCCGCATCCTGACCGGCACCGAGGTTCGCTTCATGCCGTCGGACAAGATTTTCTCCGACATCGAATTCCGGCGCGAAACGCTGATCCACCGGCTACGCGAGCTGGCTTTCCTCAATTCCGGCGTGCTGATCGTGTTCCGCGATGAGCGCGGCGGCGAGGCGTTCGAGGAAAAGCTGTTCTATGAAGGCGGCGTGGCGGCCTTTGTCGAGCACCTTGACCGAACCAAGCATGCCCTGTTCAAGCCGCCGGTCCTGATTGGCGGCGAACGCGAAGGCGTAACCGTCGAAGCCGCCCTGGAATGGAATGACGGCTATCACGAGAATGTCCTGTGCTTCACGAACAATATCCCGCAGCGCGATGGCGGCACGCACCTGGCCGGTTTCCGTGGTGCGCTGACGCGGGTGATCAACAATTACGCCGGGACGTCCGGACTGGCCGCGAAATCGAAGGTCGCGATCACGGGTGATGATGCCCGCGAAGGCCTGACCTGCGTTCTGTCGGTGAAGGTTCCGGACCCCAAATTCTCGTCCCAGACCAAGGACAAGCTGGTGTCGTCGGAAGTGCGTCCCGCGGTCGAGGGCATCTGCTATGAAATGCTCTCGGACTGGTTCGAGGAACATCCCAACGAGGCCAAGTCCATTGTCTCGAAAATCATCGAGGCCGCTGCGGCGCGCGAGGCTGCGCGCAAGGCGCGGGAGCTGACCCGCCGCAAGTCCGCGCTGGATATCGCGTCCTTGCCCGGCAAGCTGGCGGATTGCCAGGAGAAGGATCCGGCGAAGTCCGAACTGTTCATCGTCGAGGGTGATTCCGCCGGCGGCTCTGCCAAGCAGGGGCGGGCGCGGGAATTCCAGGCCGTCCTGCCCTTGCGCGGCAAGATCCTGAACGTCGAGCGCGCCCGTTTCGACAAGATGCTGTCTTCCGAGCAGGTCGGCACACTGATCACGGCGCTGGGGGCCGGGATCGGCCGGGACCAGCTCGACATGGAAAAGCTGCGCTACCACAAGGTCATCATCATGACCGACGCCGATGTCGACGGCGCGCATATCCGGACGCTCTTGCTGACCTTCTTCTATCGCCAGATGCCGGAACTGATTGATCGCGGGCATCTCTATATCGCCCAGCCGCCGCTCTACAAGGTGACGCGCGGCCGGTCCGAGCGCTATGTGAAGGACCAGGCGGAGATGGATTCCTACCTCATCGAGGAAGGGTGTTCCGAGGCGTTGCTGCGCCTCGCGGATGGCTCGACGATTGGCGGCGCCGATCTGGCCGACCGGGTCGCGCAGGCCCGGCTGGTGAAGCTCGCGCTCGACCGGATTGCCGCGCGCGCGCCGGTTTTCGCGGCAGAAGCCGCGGCGCTCGCTGGCGCGATGACGCCCGATGTCTCGCAAGAAGCGGCCGACAAGGCGGCCAGCATTCTCAACCGCTATGCGGAAGAGGGCGAGGACAACTGGTCGGCGGAGGTTTCCGAGGACAATCACCTCGTGTTCAAGCGCGAAGTGCGGGGCGTTACCGAGACAGCTGTGCTTGAAGAGACATTGCGTGTTTCGCCGGAAGCCCGCCGCCTGTCGGAGCGGGCCATGGCCATTGCTGGCGATTTTGCCGGTGCCGCGGTTTACCAGACCAAGTCGACGGAAACCGTCATCCATACGCCCAGCCAGTTGATGGCCGCCGTTACGGCTGCCGGAGCCAAGGGTATGAAAATCCAGCGCTATAAAGGCCTGGGTGAAATGAATGCGGAACAGCTCTGGGAGACCACGCTGGATCCAGATGCCCGCTCACTCCTGCAGGTGAAGATCGACGAGCTTGCCGAGGCGGACGATCTGTTCACCAAGCTCATGGGCGATTTGGTCGAGCCGCGGCGCGATTTCATCACCACGCATGCGCTGGAAGCGGAAGTCGACGTCTGACCCCGGTCTTAAATTCCTGATTACCCTTCAACGCTAGGGTCTTGATTGTCAGGGGCGCGCGGGACGGATTGTCCGGCGCGTTCCCCGCTTTTGGATTTGGCAGAAAGGCGAGTGTTCAGGCATGGCGGGATTCGGGAAACGCGGATTGCCGAAAGCTACGGCCGCGGTGAAGGCGAAAAAGCCTGTGCCGCAGCGGAGCGATGACCGTTTGACCGACCGGCCGCCGCCCCGGATCCATACTGGCGGGACACTCCACTGGAGCCGGTACATCGCCCTGTCCGAAGGATTCGCGGCTGAAGTCCCGCAGGTTTCCGGTGTCTATGCGCTGTTGAGCGGGCAGCGGGAGTCCGATGTCGTCTTCCTCGGTGGCACGAAAGACCTCCATGACGAATTCCTCAAGGAAGTCGCCAACCAGGCGGCGCTGAACCGGCCGCATGGCAAGTATTTCTGCTTCGCCGAGACCCCGGCGCCTTACGAACAGGCCGATCGCGAAATCCAGATTCACCGCCGCCGGTTTGGCCGCAAGCCCCTCCTGAACAGCGGTTTCTGAGCCGGTCTGTCCGACCGCGCCTCAATCTGACCCTATTGTCATGCGATCGAAAGTCGTCATGCGGGTCAGAGTGCGCTAAGGACTCGCTCCGCTTCCCCTCGGAGTTGAATCTTGAACCTGCTGAAAGCTTTTCGTCGTCTCCACCGGAAACACGCGGCTGTCCTCGCCTTGCAAGGGCAGACGGCCCTGTTTGCATTGGCCACGATCGCCGTCGGCTTCATTGTGACAGCTTCGGCCCTGGCGCAGGAAACGTTTGACCGCACCGGACTGCTCGCGCTCGCACCGGATGCCGACCGCGCCGCGATCCGCATGGCTGACCGGCATATTCTCGTCGTCCGCCATGCGCGCAAGATTTCCGAGGATTGCAACGCGCTCGACTGCCCGCTGAGCGCAACAGGTGAAGCCATGGTGGCGCGTCTCGACAGTGTTCTGGGCGAGCCGGATTTCGATGCGGTTTTCTCGACCGGCGCCTGCCGCACCTATGAAACGGCGCGCGCGGCCGGTGAGGTGATCCAGCATGCCGCAGCGCCGAGTGCGCCCGAGATGTGCGGCGGTGGCGTCGCCGAACGGACGCGGGCTGATGCCTTTGCTGAAGTCATGGAGTCCGATGCCCGCTGGACGCTGGTGGCGGAACATTCCAATACCAGCTGTGGCTGGGTCGCGGCGATTGCCGGAGACGCGGCGCTTGCCGGGACTCTGTGCGAAAGCGGTCAGCTCTCTTCAAGCGATTATGGCGATATTTTCTGGCTCCACCGGTACGGTAATGCCTGGCAGCTGACCGTGCTGGACGGCGCCTTTGAGGTCGCCGAATAGACCGCGCATGCGACCGCTGATCCCGCCTCCCGTGATCGCGGTCTTTTTCGCCGGCATCGCTTTTGGTGTCGATGTCTTCTCGCCATTTGACCTGCTGCTGCGCGGGACGCGATATCCGGCGACTTTAAGCTTCATTGTCGCCGGCCTTGCGGTGATTGGGCTGGGAATTGCCGGTTTCCGTCACCACAAGACAACGATCAGCCCGTACGCCATCGACAAGGCCAACGCCCTGGTGACCTCAGGTATTTACCGGTTCACGCGCAACCCGATGTATCTCGGGATGTTGCTGATCCTGCTGGGCATTGTTGCCTACACTCAGGATGTTCTTGCACTGCTGGCACCGATCGGATTCCTCATCGCGTTGAACCGGTTGCAGATCCGGCCCGAAGAGCGGGCTCTGCGGCGGGCTTTTGGTCCGGCCTATGACGCCTATTGCGCGCGGACGCGGCGCTGGATCTAGGCCAGCGGATATTCCGCTTCGATGCGATAGGGATTCTCGCCGCGCCCGCCTTGCCAGGACGAATAAAGATAGAAGCGATCGGCCATCCATTCCGGACTGCGGAACAGCGCATTCCGGCGCTCGAACGCCTTGACCCGGTCCAGATCGGTGTTCCGCAGATAGGCCATCGTGACATGCGGAATGAAATTGCGGGTCTCGGCATTCAGACCCGCACGGCGCGCGGCCCGCTCGCACGCTCTCGCCAGGAGGAGCAGCGAGGGGTGCGCCTCGAGGCCCATCCAGATGGCGTGCGGATCGGCATTGCCGAAACTGCCGGCCCCGCGGATTGCCAGGCTGAAGGGCTTGCAGCGGATCTGGGCCAGTTCGAGATCAAGCTCCTCGGCAATAGTTTCGTCGATTTCCCCGAAGAAACGCAGGGTGATGTGCATCGAATCGGGCGTTCGCCAGCGCGCGCCGGGGACGCCCCGCTGCAGCTTGGCCAGCCGGTGGGCAATCTCTTCGGGAACAGGCAGGGCGGCAAACAGGCGCAGCGACATGCCGTCTACAATGCCGCCAATCGGCGCTGCGCATAACCCCCCGGTTCCGGTGCGACAGGGGATTCGGCCAATCCCCGTCTCCCCTTGTCAGCGGACCCCAATACGCCGATATTCGGGCCTAACGGGTTGCGCCTTCGCGGGGGTGACCCCCTTGGTATGGAAAGAAAGAGAAAAAACATGAACGACAGCTATCGTGGATATGGCAATGCCGTCGGGACGATGGACATGTCCGTCGATGCCGGCCTGCGCAGCTTCATGCTGGGCGTTTACAACAAGCTCGGCCTGGGCCTCGTCGTGTCGGGAGCGCTCGCGCTGCTGACGTCGCAAGTGCCGGCAGTCCGGGACATGCTCTTTCAGATCGTAGCGACCGAAGGCGGGATGGCGCTGACCTATACGCCGCTGGGCATGATCGTGTCCTTCCTGCCGCTGGCGCTGCTGTTCGGCTCGATGTTCTTCATGCGTAATCCGAGTGCTTCGGGCAGCGGACTGCTCTACTGGGCCATTGTCGCGTCGATCGGCGCGTCGCTGGGCATCGTGCTCTTGCTGTACACCGGCCAGAGCGTGGCGTTGACTTTCTTCGTGACCGCGGCGGCCTTTGGCGGACTTTCGCTGTTCGGCTACACGACCAAGCGCAATCTGACCGCAATGGGCAGTTTCCTGATCATGGGCCTGATCGGTCTGATCATCGCCATGATCGTGAACATGTTCCTGCAAAGCGAGATGATGATGTTCGTCATCTCGGCGATCGGTGTCCTGATCTTCTCCGGACTGATTGCCTATGACACGCAACGCCTGAAAGCGACCTATTACGCGCTCGGCGGCGACCAGGCGCAGATGGCGGTCGCCACCAATTTCGGCGCGCTGTCGCTCTACATCAACTTCATCAACCTGTTCCAGTTCCTGCTGATGTTCCTCGGCAATCGCCAATAGGCATCGCGCACCTGGCAGATTTGAACCCCGGTCCTTTGTGGCCGGGGTTTTTTCTTGCCTGTCAGTCGATGACCTGGAAGCGGCGCTTGTCGAAGAATTTCAGGAGCGGCGCCAGTTCGTGGCCGCGCTTCAGGATGGCGCCGCCCGGGGCGAGGATTTTCCAGGCGCCCTGCTTTCTCGCATTTTCCGGGACTTTCTCGATCCGGTAGAGCGGAAACTCGCTCGTGCGGCGAAACATGGAAAAAACCGCCCGGTCCGACAGCCCGTCGATCGCGTAATCCTTGCAATCACCATTCATCACCAGGCGGCCATAAACCCGGAGGATGGCATCCAGTTCGGCACGTTCGAACATGACAGGCTCGCCGCGGGCCGAAATGGAAATTCCCCTCATAAGCGAAACACTCTCCCGGATTTCGGTTCACGCGACTTCGAATCTGTGCGTCGTTACGAAGTATTCACGCATCGCCACAAAGCCGTCAAATTTCGGTCTTGTGACCGCCGCATCGCGACACGACCGTATCAGTGTCGGCCGGGCGGCGGAACGAGGCTGCATGGTCCAGGTTTCAGACAGCCCCCCCAGCCCCCCGGATCAGCAGCCACGCAGCCTCCGGCCGACACCCTTCCTTGAGGCCCGCCCTGCATCCCGTCTGGCCAAGAGCCGCGACGCAAGCTATCGCTATTCAACGCGAATTGCGTGATCCATGGGGATGCCTGCCACGTCATGCTGACCGTCGATTCAGTGGTAAAAAGCTTCGGACGCCGCAAGGCGGTGGACCGGGTGTCCTTCGAGCTGGCCACCGGTGAAGTGCTGGGCTTCCTCGGCCCCAACGGAGCTGGCAAGTCCACGGTCATGCGTATGATCGCCGGACGCCTCGAACCGGATGCCGGGCGTATCCGGATTGGCACACATGATATCGTGCAGTCGCGGCGCGCCGGGCAGCGGCTGATTGGTTATCTGCCGGAAGGCGCGCCGGCCTATCGCACCATGACCCCGCGTGAATTCGTGACGTTCTGCCTGTCGGCCCGCGGTCATTCCGGCCCGGCATTGCGCAAGGCGCGCGAGCTGGCGCTGGAACGCGCCCGGCTGGGGGATGCGGCAAACCAGCAGATCGGGACGCTGTCGAAGGGCTACAAGC
>CBDUFA010000031.1:0-9678 GCA_965366295.1 uncultured Hyphobacterium sp. | reverse complement strand
GGCCTTGGCCGCTTCGTCATCGCCGGAGAGCAGCGGCTTGGCAAATTCCAAATGCCAGTCGCAGAACACGTTCCAGACAAAGCGGTAGGCTGCGCCGGCCGCCTCGTTGAACTTGTAGCTTTCCAGCCCTTTTGCCACGGCAGCGCTGGCGGCTTCGGCTTCGCCCAGCAGCCATTGATTGACCGTCTGCTTCACCGCTTTCGGATCAAAATCCTTTTGCGGCAGGCAGTCATTCATCAGGCAGAAACGTGCCGCATTCCACAGCTTGGTCCCGAAATTCCGGTAGCCTTCGACGCGCTCCTTCGACATGCGGATATCGCGGCCCTGAGCCGCCAAAGCGGCCAGGGTGAAACGCACGGCATCGGCCCCGAATTCATCGATCAGCTCCAGCGGATCGATCACATTGCCCTTGGACTTCGACATTTTCGCGCCGTGCTCGTCGCGGACCAGCGCATGGATGTAGACATCGTGGAACGGGATTTCGTGGCGGAAATGAAGCCCCTGCATCATCATCCGGGCGACCCAGAAGAAGATGATGTCGAACGCCGTCACCAGCACCGACGTCGGATAGAAGCGTTCCAGCGCCTTGGTCTCGTCCGGCCAGCCCAGCGTCGAGAACGGCCAAAGCGCCGAGGAGAACCAGGTGTCGAGCACGTCCTCGTCCTGAACCAGCGGCTTGCCACCCGCCTGTGCCAGCGCGTCTTCCTCGCGTTCGGCGACATAGACATTGCCGTCTTCGTCATACCAGGCCGGGATCCGGTGCCCCCACCAGAGCTGGCGCGAAATACACCAGGGCTGGATGTTGCGCATCCAGTTGAAATAGGTGTTTTCCCAGTTCTTCGGATGGAATTTCGTGCGCCCGTCCTCGACGGCCGCAATCGCATCCTTCGCCAGCACGTCGGCTTTCACGAACCACTGGTCCGTGAGGAAGGGTTCGACCACCACGCCGGAGCGGTCACCGAAGGGCTGTTGCACCTTGCGGTCCTCGATCCCGTCCAGCAGGCCCAGCGCATCCATGCGCTCGACCAGCTTCTCGCGCGCTTCGAACCGGTCCAGCCCGCGCCATTCTGCCGGGATGCGGTCCAGCCCGTCGACTTTCTCGTCGGCGATCTCCGAGATCAGCCGGGCCTCACGGTCGAACAAATTGACCATGGGCAGGCCTTGCCGCTCGCCGACCATGAAGTCGTTGAAATCGTGCGCCGGGGTGATCTTCACCGCGCCCGAGCCCTGCTCGGGATCAGCGTGCTCATCGGCTACGATCGGAATTTCCACATCTGCTATCGGCAGGCGCAGTTTCTTGCCGACCAGGCCGGCATAGCGCTCATCATCCGGGTGCACTGCCACGCCGGTATCGCCCAGCACGGTTTCCGGACGGGTCGTCGCCACGACGACATAATCCCGTTCTTCCCACTCGGTGGGCTTTCCGTCCTCGTCGAAGGCCACCGGGAATTTGTAGGTCGCCCCATCGGCCAGCGGGTAGCGGAAGCGCCAGAAATGCCCGTCGACCTCCTTGTTTTCCACCTCGAGGTCGGAGATCGCCGTCTGGAAATGCGGGTCCCAGTTCACCAGCCGCTTGTCGCGATAGATCAGGCCTTCCTTGTAGAGCGCGACAAACACTTTGAGCACGGCCTTTGACAGGCCTTCATCCATGGTGAAACGCTCACGGCTCCAGTCACATGACGCGCCCAGCCGGCGCAGCTGGTTGAGGATGGTGCCGCCGGATTCCTCTTTCCATTCCCAGACGCGCTTGATGAATTCCTCGCGGCCCATATCCCGGCGCGAGATATTTCCGGAGGCCGCCAGCTGGCGCTCGACCACCATCTGCGTCGCGATCCCGGCATGGTCGGTGCCCGGCTGCCACAGCACCGCCTTGCCCAGCATGCGGTTATAGCGGACCAGCACGTCTTGCAGCGTGTTGTTCAGCGCATGGCCGATATGCAGGCTGCCCGTCACATTGGGCGGCGGGATGACAATGGAGAAGGTCTCCGCATTCGGGTCGTCCTTCGGCTGGAAGGTCCCGGCGTCTTCCCATTCCGCATAGAGGCGCGGTTCGGCGGCTTTCGGATCGAATGTCTTGTCTAGCATGGCGGCGGATACTTAAAGGGCGCCGACGGTTTCGTCGACGCCCTGTTGTTGTTGATGACAGAAAATGACTAGCGGCGTCGAGCGATGCGTTGAATCTCGGATTCGACCTTTTCCTCGACGATGCGCGGCAGAGTGGTATCGAGCCACTCTTTCAGCATCGGGCGCATCATCTCGCGCACAATGCCTTCCAGCGTCAGGCCATCGGCCGAGGCCACGCGGAGATTTTCAGCGAGCGCATCAAATGCTCCGGCCGCGGCGGTCGCAGCTGGTGTGCCCACCAGGGAATCATCATCCTCGGCGACGGGCTCGGGGGCCGGCTCCGGCTCGGGCTCGGGCGCAGCTTCAAGTTCGGGTTCCGGCTCGGGTTCCGGGGCCGGTGCAGGCTCGTCCTCGCGGTCCACGATCATCAGATCGTCATCCACGGCGAGCGGGTCCGTGCCACCGCCGGTGTCTTCAACCTTGTCGGTCAACTCCAGGACTTCGTCCTCGGCCGGCGCTTCCGGTTCGGGCTCCGGTGCAGCCTCGGCAGCCGGCTCCGGTTCCGGCTCGGGTGCAGGTTCCGGCGCAGCCTCTTCCGCAGCGGCCTCGGTTTCTCCACCCTCTTCATCCTCGTCAATGATCCGCCGGATCGAGGCGAGGATTTCTTCCATGGACGGTTCGTTTTCAGCAGCTTCTGTAGACATGAGCGGGCGATTCCTTATCCGTCGCTTCCCCTGATGGGCGAATTAAAACCGGTCTTCGCCTGCCGTGTCCAGCGGTAAAGGCCAGTTAGCTGAGGATTAGTTCCACGGCGTTAAGTCGAGGTTATTGCCTTGGCGCTCTGTCACATACGGGTCAGGCTCGCTCGTGATCCCGAGCGTGTCCGCGGTCAACAATCCCATGGCTTGCAGCAAGGTCAGGCCGGCGACGTAGGAATCACGCTGCGCGCTGACCAGGGTCAGGCGGGCATCGAGCAATTCCTGTTCGGCGTTCAGGACATCCAGCGTTGTGCGAAGCCCGACAAAGGCTTCCTGCTGCACGCCTTCGAGCGCGATTTCATTGGCCTCCACCGACCGCTGGCTCGAATCGATCACCGAGCGGCTGGCCACGAGGTTGTTGAATGCCGTGGTCACGACTTCCGTCACCTGGCGGCGCGCTTCCGTCACGCGGATGCGCGCGGCATCGGCGTTGAAATTCGCCTGCCGCACACGCGAGCGGTTGAGCCCGCCGGTAAACAGCGGAACGGACACTTCCAGCGTCGCCGACAGGCGGTCGGTCTGGTCACCGGAGAAGCTCTGGTCCATGCCGCGGCTGGCCGAGGCGGACAGTGACACGTCCGGCGCATAGGCACCGCGAGCCGTCTGGACGCTGGCGCGGGCGGAATCCTCATTGAACGCCGCTGAACGCAGGACCGGGCTGAAATCGAGGGCGATTTCCAGCGCCTCCTCGATCGAGGCCGGCATTTCCGGCAGCGGCGGTTCCGGCGACAGGGTCCCGGGGTACTGACCGACGACGGATGCATAGCGTGCGCGGCTTGCCGCCAGCTGAGACAGGGCCGCGGCCAGCTGTGCGCGGGCGCCTGACAGGCGCGCCTCGGCCTGCGACACGTCCGTGCGCGTGATCTCACCGACCTCGAACCGGTCCTGGGCCGCATCCAGCTGGGCCAGCAGGACTTCCACATTATTACGCCGGATTTGGGCAATCTCGACATCGCGGTTGACGTCGAGATAAGCGGTCGCCGCCTGCAACAGAACCGATTGCTCGGTGCCCCGCAGCCCTTCCCGGGCCGCCATCACATTGGCTTCGGCCTGGCTGATCGCGCCGCTGATTTCACCGCCGCGCCAGATCGCCTGGCTCGCATTGATGCGATAATTCTGCGGCGTCACCGTGTTGGACTGGTTGAAGAAACCGCCCGAGCTTTCCGTATATGTGCTCGAGATGCTGCCGCTCGCCGACACGCTGGGCAGCCATGCCGACCGGGCCTGGACGATGCTTTCCTCGGCAGCGCGAACACCCGCGCGCTCGGCCTGCAAGGTCGGGTTCGACCGGTAGGTCAGCTCCAGCGTTTCCTCGAATGTCTGGGCGTGCGCCGGGATTGCCCAGACAACGGCCGCCAGCGCGCTCGTGCAGAGAATCTTTTTGAACATGTGCGTTCCTCGAATTTGGCCGCATCTTATACACGAATGCGAGCGGGCATAGTGTCGACTTTGTAAGGCTTCTGACAAAGCCGCTATAAAAGTGAACAGCGTTCACTTAATCGAGCCGCGATGAAATTCAAGCGTCAGCTTGACGCATCAGAACACAAATCCGGCGTCCTTCCGGAAGCCCGGCACCAGGCGCGGTGTCGAATCGAAGATCACTCGCTGGCCGATCGTGCTGCCCGAGCGCGTGAATATCGTTGCCTTGCCGATCCGGCCCTTGCCGATCACGACCGCGAGTCGGCCGCCATCCTTGAGCTGATCAAACCAGGCCCGCGGAGGTTCCTCGACGGCACCTTCGACGAAGATGACATCGAACGGCCCCTGCCCCGGCGCGCCGTCCTTCGGATCGCCTGCGATCACGGCCGCATTGTCACAACCGGCATCCGCGAGCGCATCGGACGATTTCTTCACAAGGGTCTCGTCCGCTTCAACACAAACCACGGTTTCCGCAAGCCGCGACATGACCGCGGCGGCATAACCCCGGGCGCTGGCCAGGTTCAGGACAAGCTCGTCCGGTTCGATCGCTGCGGCATGGATCAGCATGGACAGGTCGCGCGGACGCATCATCCAGCGTCCGGCAGCGACCTCGACTTCGGTGTCGGCATAGGCCAGCGCCGATTTGCTCTTGGGCATGAAGTTCTGGCGCGGCAGGGAACGAAGCGCCTTGAGGAGACGGCGATCGGTGACGTCTGCCGTATGGATCTGGCTGTCGACCATGGCATCGCGTTCGCGGGAGAAATCCGGCACTCTGGCCCCCTGTTACTGGCTTTGGTGGCGCTTATATCGCGCGTTCAAAGCGTGCCGCAACACCTGATCACCGCTACCGTGCGACTCCCGTGCTAGAACACGTTGCCGCAAGCCAGCCGCTCGGTTACAAACGCCGTCCACTGCTCGGACGGCTCCGTGGCGGAGTGGTGACGCAGCGGATTGCAAATCCGTGTACCCCGGTTCGATTCCGGGCGGAGCCTCCAAGACTTGCAGCGATAACTTCACAAAATGATTCGGGTCACTCCGCCGGTTGAGGTTGGATGCCCGCCCGCTCCAGTTCCGGCTGCAGCCGGCCGGTCAGCGCCAGCCAGAGCATGTGATAATCGCCGCGCAGCGACCATAGCGGATAGGTGAAGGTTGCCGGCTTGTTGCGCTCGACGAAGGCGTGGCTCACCCAGGCGAAGAAATAGCCCGCCACCGGCGGCAGCAGCAGTGCCCACCAGGTCTGCGTGGCGATCGCGAAAACCAGCACGCCGATCGCCAGGATCGACCCGGTGTAATGAAAATAGCGCGTCGCCGGCTTGGCGTGCTCTTGTAGATAGTAGGGAAAGAAATCGCGATATGTTGTGTATTCACGCATGTTGCGGGCCCTCCCGATAAGACTTTTGCAAGCAGGTTGAATCTTTTTCGACCAAAAGGCCAGAGCGTTAACCTCACATTTACCCTCTTGGGGGATTGTCTACATGTCTTCCCGTGAAGACACCCCACCATCCACCCAATGCCTTGTCGGGAGCCTTCTGGGCTCCCGATTTTTCTTTGTGCATTTGGTGCGCGTTCGAGACTTGCCGCCGCAACAAATCCGGTGGTATAGGCCCGGGCTCATTACGGCACTATTCCCTGGTAGCTCAGTTGGTAGAGCAGGTGACTGTTAATCACCGGGTCGGCGGTTCGAGCCCGTCCCAGGGAGCCACTTCCCGAAAAATTGCCTGATTTCCACACGCTTCGGCGCGGCAGAAATGCTGCGCATAATCGGAAAACACTGTTCAATTTTCGAATGCGGTCTCGATTCTGTCGCCAAATAGGCCTATTTCGCACATGCGAAAAGCTGCCTGCGGGCACAACGGGACGGACAAACACTCATGCCCCTGAACGGTCGATATATTGCCGCCATCGTGATCATCGTGATCGTCGTCGCCTTTTTCGGGGTCGGCACAGCGATCAATCGCGGTGAAGCCAACCGGACCGAACAGGACGGACAGGCCCCGTCCCGATCACCCCGCGTGGTCTACCAGATCATCGAAGCCAGCGAGCAACCCGCCTTCCTCGTCCTGCGCGGCCGCACAGAGGCGGTACGCGAAGTCTCGGTTCGCGCCGAGACCGGCGGGCGCGTGGTGGAAGCGCCGGCTGTCGAAGGCACGCGCGTGGCGGAAGGCGATTTGCTGTGCCGGCTTGATGTCGATGCGCGGCAGGCCGCGCTGGACCAGGCCCGCGCCGACCTCCGTTCCGCGCAGCAGGAATATGAAGGCGCCGTTTCGCTCGGCGATCGCGGCTTTCGCTCGACCAATTCCATTGCCGCGCTCGAAGCGGCCCGCGATGGCGCCCGGGCCCGGCTCGAAGCCGCGCAGCAGGAACTCGCCAACATCTATATCCGCGCGCCCTTCGATGGCTGGTTCGATCGCCGCGAGGCCGAGATCGGTGATTTCCTGGCGCCGGGCGGCGTATGCGGTGTTGTGCTGCAGCTCGATCCGCTGCTGGCTGTCGCTCAGGTCGCCGAACGCGATGTCGGCTCGCTGGACACGGGGATGGCCGGAACGGCCCGCCTGATCACAGGCGAAGTCGAATCCGGCGTCATTCGCCGCATTGCGCGGCAGGCCGATTCGGCCACCCGCACTTTCCGAACCGAGCTGGAAATTCCCAATCCCGATGGCGGGCTGCGCTCCGGCGTGACCGCGGAGATCGTGATTCCGCTGGCCGCCCGGCCCGCTCACCTCGTGCCCACCACCGTGCTGGCCCTCAATGAAGAAGGCGAGATCGGCGTGCGGATCATTGATGGCGACGAACGGGTTCGTTTCGTGCCGGTCGACTGGCTGTCCGACGAATCCGGCGGAAGCTGGGTGTCCGGCCTGCCGGATCCGGCGCGCGTGATCGTTCAAGGCCAGGACTTCGTCGAGGATGGCGCCACCGTCGAATCGGTGCCGGCGCAATGACCGAGATCGTCAACTTCGCGGTCAACCGGGTCCGGATGATCCTGGTGATCTTCGGGGTGCTGCTGATGGCGGGGCTGGTGTCCTACATCACGGCGCCGAAGGAAGCCGATCCCGACATTCCGATTCCCTTTGTCGGCATCATCGTGCCGCTGGAAGGCCTTTCCCCGGAGGATGCCGAACGCCTGATCCTGCGCCCCGCTGAAACCGAGCTGCGCTCCATCGAGGGCCTGGAAGAGCTCAATTCCACCGGGCAGCTGGGCGCGGGCACAATGGTGCTGGAATTCGACGTCACCTTCGACGCCGACCAAGCGATTCTCGATGTCCGCGA
The DNA here is from genome assembly GCA_965366295.1 of uncultured Hyphobacterium sp. Taxonomy (GTDB): domain Bacteria; phylum Pseudomonadota; class Alphaproteobacteria; order Caulobacterales; family Maricaulaceae; genus Hyphobacterium. The sequence goes on along the minus strand of CBDUFA010000031.1, from coordinate 2,170 downwards.
GGCGATCGACCTCGCGCGGCGGGAATTCCCCGAGGATGCGCGCGAGCCTGTGCTGCGGGAAGTCAATGCCGCCCTCGCCCCGGCGATCGTGGTCCAGCTCTACGGCGATGTACCGGAACGCGCCCTGTATCGCCTCGCCCGCGACCTCCAGGATGAACTCGAATCCCTGCCCTCCGTGCTGGAAGCCAATCTGGCTGGCGCGCGGGATGAATTGCTGGAAGTCGTGGTCGACCCCGCGCGGCTGGAATCCTTCGGCGTGACCTTTGGCCAGGTGATCAACGCGGTTCAGTCCAACAACCAGCTGGTGGCCGCCGGAGCGCTCGACACGGGCGATGCCCGCTTCCAGGTGAAGGTGCCGGGCCTGTTCGAAACCGCCCAGGATGCCCTCGAGCTTCCCGTGGCGCGCAATGGCGACACAGTCGTCACCCTGTCCGATCTCGCCGAGGTTCGGCGCACTTTCAAGGACCGCGACGGCTTTGCCCGCTATAATGGACGCCCGGCCTTCTCGTTGCAGGTTGTCCGCCGCCCTGGCGCGAATGTCATCGACATGACCGCAGAGGTGCGCGAACGCGTGGCGGAATTGTCGGAAGACTGGCCGGAATCGGTCGGCCATGCCTTTTCGCTGGACGTCTCGACCTACGTTCAGGACAGCCTCAACTCGCTGTCCAGCTCCATCACGCTGGCCATTGTGCTGGTGATGATCCTGGTGGTCGCCGCTCTGGGATTGCGGTCGGCGCTGCTGGTCGGCATCGCCATCCCCTCCAGCTTCCTGTTCTCGTTCCTGCTGCTCAGCATTTTCGGCTATTCGGTGAACTTCATGGTGATGTTCGCCATGGTGCTGGCGGTCGGCCTGCTGGTCGACGGCGCCATCGTGGTCGTGGAATACGCTGACCGGAAACTGGCCGAAGGCACACCGCGCCGGGAAAGCTATGCCATGGCCGGCCGGCGCATGTTCTGGCCGATCGTCTCATCGACCGGCACCACGCTGGCGGCTTTCCTGCCCTTCCTGTTCTGGAACACCATTCCCGGGCAATACATGTCCTTCCTGCCGACCACGCTGATCTTCGTCCTGTCGTCGGCCCTGGTCATGGCGCTGGTCTTCCTGCCGGCGCTCGGCTCCGTGATCGGCAAGAAGCCGGCCGAGGGCGATCACTCTGCCCTCTCGCAACTGTCCGCCGAAAGCGAAGCCCGTCCCACCGAACTGCCCGGCTTTACCGGCGCCTATGCGCGGACCATCGCCGGTCTCGTCAAACGGCCGCTGGTTGTTGCGGCTGTTACGCTGGCCATCGTGGTCGGGACGTTCGCCTGGTTCGGCGCCACGCCGCACCGCACCGAGTTCTTCCTCGATACCGAACCGGAACAGGTTTACGTGTTCGTCCGCGCGCGCGGCAATCTCTCGCCCGCCGAGCAATACGCGCTGGCTGTCCAGGTGGAACAGCGCCTCGAAGACATTGACGGGATCCGCGGTTATTTCACGACCGCGGGCAACAGTGCGCAGGAAGGTAGCTTCAATGATGGTGTGTCCGGCGCACCGGCCGATGCCGTTGCCCGCATCTTCATCGAGTTCTACCCGCACGGCCAGCGCCGGAACGGGCGCGAAATCCTCGCCGATATTCGCGCGGCTGTCGCGGACATTCCCGGCCTCGTCACCGAGGTGCGTCCCTTCGAGAACGGTCCACCGGTCGGCAAGGATGTCCAGGTAGAATTGCGCTCGGACAATTTCGCGGCGCTGGACAGTGCCGCCCACATGATCCGGTCGCATCTTGATGGCATCGACGGGCTCGTCGATATCGAGGACACCCTCCCCCTGCCGGGCCTCGAATGGCGGCTCGAGGTTGATCGCGAGGAAGCCGGGCGTTTTGGCGCCGATGTCGCCCAGATCGGTGCGGCCGTACAGCTGGTGACGAATGGTGCCCTGGTCGGCCGCTACCGCCCGGATGATGCCGACGAGGAAGTCGATATCCGCGTTCGTTTCCCCGCCGAATACCGCGGCATCGACGCGCTGGACCAGCTGCGCGTCAACACACCGGACGGTTCGGTCCCGATCTCCAATTTCGTCACGCGGGATGCCCGCCAACGCGTCGATTCCATCAACCGGCGCGACGGCAAGCGCGTCATCGAGATCCGCGCCAATGCGCAGGAGGGCTTCGCCGCCAATCTGCTGCGCGAC
>CBDUFA010000030.1:0-9728 GCA_965366295.1 uncultured Hyphobacterium sp. | reverse complement strand
GGCGGCGCGCGACAACACCAATGACCTCGACCTGTTTGCCCTGCTGATCCAGAACCAGATCGCCGTGGCCGACAATGTCCGCTTCGTCGCGGGCCTCCGCTATGACAGCTTCGATCTTTCATTCGATGACCGCCGCGCGGGCTCGACCGATTTTTCCCGCGCGGATTCCTTTGTTTCACCGCGCCTTGGTGTGATCTGGGAGCCGGGCCTGGAAGTGTCCTTCTATGCGGGATGGAGCCGCTCCTACCTGCCGCAATCGGGCGAACAGTTCAGCTCCCTCAATGTCGATACGGCGGCGCTGGAACCGGAAGAGTTTGAAAACACCGAGATCGGCGTCCGCTATCAGCCCCATGACCGCCTCCTGCTGAGCGCGGCCGCCTATCGCCTCGACCGCACCAATACCCGTGCTCCCGGCGCGACACCCGGCACTGTTGTGTTGACGGGTTCGCAACGGTCCGAAGGCGTGGAATTCGCCATCCAGGGCGAGATGCGCGATGGCTGGAATCTGATCGGCGCGCTGGCTTTCCAGAATGCCGAGATCACGTCGACGACAAGCTCGGCGCCGGCCGGCCGGCAAGCCCCCCTGTCACCCGATTTCAGTGCCTCGCTCTGGAACCGCGTGGCGGTTACCGACCGCCTTGATGTCGCGCTGGGCGTGATTCACCAGGGCGAGCAATTCGCCTCGATCAGCAATGCGGTCACCTTGCCGGCGTACACACGGGTCGATGCCGGGGTCTTCTATGCGCTCAGCGACCGGATCGATCTCCAGCTCAATATCGAGAATCTCGGCAATGAGACATATTGGTACAGCGCCCACAATGACAACAATATCAGCCCGGGATCGCCAACAGCGGCGCGTTTGACCCTGTCGGCGAACTTCTAGGCGCTGGCCAGCGAACTGGTAGCCCGGATGCGCTTGGCGAGCCGGACCCCGGTGAACTGCCAACGCGCTTCGGCGGGAAAGAAATTGCGGTAGGTCGCGCGGATATGCTGGCGTTCCGTGGCATAGGAGCCGCCCCGCAGCACCTGCTGGCCGGACATGAACTTGCCATTGTACTCGCCGACCGCGCCGTCTGGCGGATGATAGCCGGGATAGGGTTCATAGCCGCTCGACGACCATTCCCAGACATTGCCGTAGACCGCTTCCGGAGCTCCGGATCCGGCCAATGCGCCGGGGTGATACCGGTTTTCATCGCCGAGCAGCACGCCCTCGGCGGGATGGGTGCGCGCCAGCAATTCTAGCTCGGTCTCGGTGGGTAGCCGCTCGCCACGCCACTCCGCGAAAGCGGCGGCTTCATAGGCGCTGACATGGCAGACCGGGAAACCGGACTCGAGCGGCGCCAGCCCGTGCAGCGTATATTCCTGCCAGCCATCCTCGCCCGCCCGCCAGTAGAGCGGGTGCGCAATTTCGTGTTCACGGACCCACGCCCAGCCATCCGACAGCCAGAGCCGCGGATCGCGATATCCGCCATCCTCGATGAATTCGAGATACTCGGCATTGCTGATGGTCCGCGCCGCAATCGAGAAATCGTCCTGCCAGCGCCGGTGCCGGGGCAATTCGTTGTCGAATACGAAATCCGCGTGACTGGCGCCGATCTCCACCAGCCCGCCTTCGAAATCCAGATAGCCGGTTTCCGCTGGCCGGTCCGCTCCGGCCAGCTTTGCCGTGAAGGGCGCGTGCGGGTGGGGTGCTTGTGACAGGACATGCTTGATATCGGTCAGCAGCAATTCCTGGTGCTGGCGTTCATGGTGGAGACCCAGTTCGATAATCGGCGCGATCCCGGGCCAGCTCGCCGTGTCCGCGGTTTCGACCAGCGTCGCGATCGCGGTCTCGACATGTTCGCGATAGGCCAGGATGTCGGTCAGCAGGGGACGCGAAAGCAGTCCGCGATGCGGCCGATGCCACTGTTCTCCAACCTGCTCGTAATAGGAGTTGAAGAGATAATTATAGCCGGAATCGAACACATCATATCCAACCAGGTAACGCTTTGCGAGGAAGGTTTCGAAAAACCAGGTGACATGCGCCAAATGCCATTTGGTCGGACTAACATCCGGCATGGTCTGGACCTGCATGTCCTCGGCCTCGAGCCCGGCAATAAGGCGCAACGTTTCCGCCCGCACGGCCCGGAACTGCTCCAGGACAGCTGATCGGTCATCAAATCGCGGGCGATAGGCCAGCGCCGGATGGGTCATGAGCTCGGACTCCCCTTGCTGGATTCAGCCTAACAGATGGCCTTTTCGATGCCACCCTGGGGTGCTTGACCTTTTATCATGACCGTTTTGTAATGATTTCGCCGTCTGGGGAGGGGGCACAAATGAAAATACTTATTGGTGCAGGAGTTGCGGCTCTGGTGGCCGGAGGTTTCGTGGCGTGTCCCGAACATGTCCGCGACCAGATCAGCGACGCCACGGAAATTCCGCCCGAAGTGCATGCGGAAGTCTCGCGTCAGATCGATGCCTTCGTCGAGGTGATGTCGAACGACTGGCCTGCGCTCGTCGTGGATGATTCACGCGAATAATACCAATATTACGTTGCGTTAACTTGCCCGACACGGGCCGGTGAGGGTTTTTCTTCTACGGTCATCACGGTCCGTGGGGGGAAGTATGCACCGGTCACTCGTCATCATCGACAATGTCATGGACAACGCGCATGAATTGCGCGCGGCCGCGCAAACGCTCGACTTCCCGCCGGCGGCCCCCGGAACACTGTATCCGGGCCGCAATTCCGCCCAGCAGATCAACCTCGAAGGCTTTCAGCAGCAGATCGAGCATGTGCTCGGCGAGCGCCTCGTTCCGGCCGGCGGCGACAGCTATGCGCGCTTCCGCCTCGCGCTGGCGGGAGACGAAGGCAAGGGCGGCGTCCATGTCGATGCCTGCCACTGGACCTGTGTCTACTTCCTGACGCCGGACGAGTATTGCCAGGGCGGCACGGATTTCTATCGCCACAAGACCAGCGGTCTGGAAAACGCGCCGCACACCCCCGAGGAGCTCAAGCGCGCCGGGGCAAAGTCCTATTCCGATTACGTGAATAACAAGGCCTTCCCGGACACCAAGAACCCTGATGCCTGGGAGCACGTCATGCACGTGCCGATGAAGTTCAACCGGCTGGTCCTGTTCCGGCCCTGGTTCTTTCATGATGCCGGCCCGGGATTCGGGACCGATGTCAGCAATGGCCGCCTGGTTTACCTGCTCTTCTATTTCAGCGCCGCCGAACTCGAGCGCGAGCGGCGCGAGATGTCCCGCGCCGCCTACGCCTGAGCGATCAATCCACGAACGGGTCCGAGAACCGCGGGTCGGTCAGGAAGCTGTTATCGGTCAGGGTGTGCAGGAAGGCTTCCAGCGCCTCCGCTTCTTCCGTCGTCAAATTCAGCCGTTGCGGCTGTCCGCGCCCGTTACGCAACCGCGGATCGAGGTTGGGGTGGGCCTGGACGCCCGAATTATAGTGCTCGATCACTTCCGCCAGTGTCGTGAATCGCCCGTCATGCATGAACTGGGTACGTACCGCGACATTGCGCAGGGACGGCGCCTTGAACTCGCCCAGCCCGTTGCCGGCATCGGCATCCGGATCATTGGCCGCATCGAGCCCGATATTGTGCACATCATCGCTGATATGGGCGACCGTGCCGTGGCAGGCCGCGCAATTGAGCGCCTGGATGTCGGAATTCGGCGTCGGTCCGAACAATTGCAGGCCGAGATACTCCTGGTCAGTGAAGTGGGCCTGGAAGGCCGCCGATCCGACCGGTCCATCCGCCAGCGCCTGGTCAAAGGTCGAATCAAAGCTCACCAGCGAGCGGACGAATTGCGCCATCGCCCGCGACATGCGGTCCGATGTCACTTCGGGATCGCCGAAAGCGGCCGTGAACAGGTCGGCATAAAAATCTTCCGCAGCGATTCGTGCGACAGCTTCTTCCAGCGTCAGCCCCATTTCGACATCGCTCTGGATCGGGATCAGCGTCTGGTCTTCCAGCGTGTTGGCGCGTTCGTCCCAGAAGAAATGGCCATTGGCATAGAAGCGGCCATTGGTCAGGCCCGGCGAGTGCCGTGCCGTGAACTCGCCATCAAACCCCTCGGAAAGCTGGAGCGTATCGGAAAACCCCGTGGCCTGGGTGTGGCAGGTGGCACAAGAGGTCGAATTATTCGCCGAGAGCCGCCGGTCATAGAACAGGACCCGGCCCAGCGCGGCGCCCGGATTGGTGATCGCGTTGTCGATCGGGGTATTGTCGGCGCCCGCAACAGGACCGTTGAGGTAATAGGGCGGCAGGCCGACATCGGCATCGGCATAGAGATAGGCCACTTGCGGCAGGACCGGGTCACTCATCAGCGTGCGGACGGCGACCGAAGTCGAGCCCCGCAAAGCACCATTCTCCTCGAATCGCACGCCAATCCGGTTGTTGGCCGGATCATAGGCGACCGGCAGGCCGTCCTCGACAAAAACGGCGAAACTGGCGGTCGCGTTGGCACCGATGAAGAAGTTCACGCTTGCCGCGGCCGGCGCCAGGCAAGTGCCGGTTCCCGGGTCTGTCTGGCAGATCCGCGGCGTCACGCGGATACCGTCATGGCTGAGCACGGGCCGGGCGGTGATATTGGCAGCCGCGCCGACATTGCTGATGGCCAGCACGAAAGCGCCATTCTTTTGGCGGTCAATGGTTTCCACCACGCCCGGCAGCGTGTTGAGGCCGACGGCCGAACCGGTGTCGGAAATGGCGACGATATCGGCAACCGGTGTGATCGAGGCGGCAAACCAGAACGTGTTGACGCCGGATGTCACCGGGGCCGCATCGCGGTTGTCACAGATGAATTCGAGCGGCAGCTCGCCACCGGCATACGCGGCCGACGGGGTGAAGGCGAAGACGAAGCTCTGAGCGGCACCGGGTGCGATATTGACGGGCGTGTCGGGCGTACCCGTCGCCGCATTGGCGGCATTGGTGGTCTGGTAGGAGAAACTTCCCGCCGGACCGCCAGCCTGCAAATTCACCCGGCAATTCGTGGCTTCGGCCGCGCCCGCATTGATGATCGTGGCAAAGGCCGTGGCCGTGTCGCCAACCTGCACCGACCGGCTGGATGGCAAAACGGCCGCGACAATGACCTCGGCCTGTGGCCGGTCGATCCCGCCATCGGTCTGCGCCAGGGCTGAAAATGGAAAAGTGAAACTTGCCGCCAGAAGGGCTGTTCTCAGAATACTCATACGCGCCTGTCCTCGCTTTTGTTCATCCAAAAGCGTCGTCCCCACAAGCGCTAACGCACGAGTATTGACAATCCGTCGCTAAAAAATCAGTCGGTGCGATGTCCCTTGGAGCCGCGCGCCGCCTCGTGCGGCTGTTCCGGGAAGCCTTCCAGTCCGCCGAGCTCCTCGGCATCGCGCTGGATCGTGATCGGGCTCAGCACATGGGCGGTGATCAGCTGCGCGACGGAGACCGGCGCATCGATGTGTGTGCGCTCATAGCCGTGACTGGCATCGATGCCGAATGTGATCAGCGCCGTCCGGACATCGGCACCGCCCTCGATCGCCGAGGCATTGTCGGAGCGGTAATGCTCGAAATGATCCCGCTGGTGGCGGATATCGTGCTCGCGGCACAGATCGATCAGCTTTCGGGTCAGGTGAAAATCGAATGGCCCGGTCATGTCACCCATGGCGATGGTCACGCCGGTCTCTCGCGAGGCCTGGCCGGGCGCCACCGCGCCATTGTCGATCGCCACCATGGAGGCGATGTCATGGGTAAGAATGGACGACGCACCCACGCCGACCTCCTCGGAGATGGAAAACAGGAATATCGTGTCGACCGGCGGCGTTTCTCCCGACTCCTTCAGCGCTTTCATCGCCGCCAGCAAGGCGGCAACGCCGGCCTTGTCGTCGAGATGGCGCGACACGATGAAGCCATTGTCGAAGAATTCCGGCTGTGGATCGATGGCGATGATATCCCCGATCGCGATCCCCGCGCGCTCGATATCGTCGGCATTGAACAAGGGCATGTCGACGCGCAGCTCGACCTGTTTCCAGCTCACCGGCTGGCTGTCGACCTCTTCATTGAAGACATGGCCGGACGCTTTCAGCGGCAGGATGGTGCCCCGGAATGTGCCCTTTTCGGAGAAAATCGTGGCGCGCGCACCTTCGGCGAAGCGCGATGACCAGTGACCGATCGGCGCGACCGCCAGCCGGCCATTCTCCTTCAGCTGCCGCACAATGGCGCCCAGCGTGTCCACATGGGCGATCACGCCGCGTGCCGGCTGGTGATCCGCGCCCGGGATCCGTGCCCGGATCGCGCCGCGCCGGGTCAGTTCGGTCTCGACGCCCAGCCGCTTGATCTCCTGCATCGTCCAGCGCGCGATCTCATCGGTATAGCCGGACGGGCTCGGGATGGAGAGCAAGGTGGAAAGCGTCTCGCGGAGATAATCGGCATCGATATCGGGCAGTGAAGTCATGCTGTTTCGTTACGTCTCGCTGTCTGCGGGAAAAGAAGGTCGATAAAGCGTTCCGCCGTCGGTTGCGGTTCGTGATTGGCGAGGCCGGGCCGCTCATTGGCCTCGATGAAGATGAAGGCATCCTTCGCCGGGTGCTCGACGATGAAGTCCAGCCCGACGACGGGAATATCCAGCACGCGCGCCGCCTCGACCGACGCGGCGGCAATAGCCGGGTGAAGCTCGGCCGTCACGTCGTGGAGCGTGCCGCCCGTGTGCAGATTGGCGGTCTTGCGGACCTCGACGATCTCGTCCGCGGCCAGCACATCGTCGAACCCGTATCCGGCATCGCGCAGGCAACGCTCGGTTTCGGCATCGAGCGGGATCGCCGATTCGCCGCCCGTCGCCGCGGCGCGCCGCCGCGACAGCCCCTCGATCAGCTTGCGCGCCGTGGATTTCCCGTCGCCCACAATGGAGGGCCGCTTGCGCAGCGCTGCGGCCACCACTTCGCCACCGATCACGATCACGCGGAGATCATCGCCCGGCGCATAGGTCTCGACCAGCACTGCCGGGCATTGCTCGCGCGCCTGCCCTATCGCGCGTTCCAGCGTCTCGCGGTCGCTGATGCCCACCGTCACGCCGCGCCCCTGCTCGCCCCGCACCGGCTTGACGACCACTTGCCCGGCCTCCTCGAGCAGGGCGCAGGCCGCCTCGAAATCGCTCGCATTGACCGCACGCGCGACCGGGATGCCGGCCTTCTCCATCAGGCGTTTGCTGACCGACTTGTCGTCGCAGCGGCTCATCGCCACGGCGGTGGTCAGTTCCGACAGGCTTTCCCGGCAGACCACGGACCGGCCGCCATGGGTGAGGCGGAAGAAACCGCCCTCGGCATCCAGCACCTCGGCGGCGATCCCGCGGCGGCGGGCCTCCTCGGTAATGATCCGGGCATAGGGGTTGAGGCTCTCCTCCATCGGCGGGCCGGTGAAGAGCGATTCATTGATCGGGTTCTTCCGCTTCACCGCGAAGAAGGGCACGCGGACAAAGCCGAGCCGCTCGTAGAGCGAAATGGCGGCCGTGTTGTCGTGCAGGACGGACAGGTCCATGAAGGCACAGCCCCGTGCCTGGAAATGCGCGGCGAGATGGCGGGTCAGGGCCTCGCCGATCTTCGCCACCCGGGCTTTCGGATCGGCGGCCAGGCACCAGAGCGAGCTGCCGGACTCGGGATCATCGAAGGCGCGGCCATGATCGACGCCGGTTACCGTGCCGACAATCTCGCCACTGTCATTGTCTTCGGCCACGAACAGCGTGACCACGCGCGAATCCCGCCGTTTCCAGATGAAGTCGGGATCGACCGTGACCATGTTGTTGGCGGCATAGATTCGGTTGATGGCCTCGGCATCGGCCGCCGAGGACAGGCGCCGGATGGTGAAGCCGCGCGGCTTGTCCCGGGCCGGATGGTAGGCGGACAGGTCGAGCCGGTAGGTGTGCGAGGGATCGAGGAATAATTCCTGCGGCGCGATCGCCAGAAGCACGTGCGGATCACGCACATAGAAGGCGATGTCGCGCCGGTCCTCGCCCTCGTCCTTGAGCTCGGCGGCAATCGATTCATTGTCCGGGAAGGTCTGGCAGAAGACCAGCCGGCCCCAGCCGCAATCCACCGTCACTCCGCCCTTGCCGGAGCCGGTTTCCGGCAGCGCATCGGGCGGCGGTTTCAGGCCGGAACGCCGCCGCAGCCGGTCCAGGCGATGGCCGGCCACCTTGCGGTTCTTGTCGCCGCGGGTCCGGTCGGCTGCTGTCATGCCGCCACCCGGTCATGCTGGTCCAGCCACAGCGCCAAGACGCCGACCTGCCAGAGCTTGGAGCCCCGCAATGGCGTGATATGGCCTTCCGGGTCCGCCAGCAATTCCTCGACATAGTCCGGATTGACCAGGCCGCGGTCGGTGAAACCCTTCGAGTGAACCGCATCGCGAACCATGTCCAGATAGGGACCGCGCAGATATTTCAGTGCCGGCATCGGGAAATATCCCTTCGGCCGGTCAATCACCTCGTGCGGTATATGTTTCCTGGCGATGGTCTTGAGGATGCCCTTGCCTCCCTCGGCCATTTTCAATTCCGCCGGGCAGCGCGCGGCGATCTCGACCAGCTCATGATCAAGGAAGGGGACGCGCGCTTCAAGCCCGTGCGCCATGGTCATGTTGTCGACCCGTTTCACCGGGTCGTCGACCAGCATGATATGGGAATCCAGCCGCAATGCCTTGTCGACCGGCTCGTCAGCGCCCGGCATGGCAAAATGCCGTTTCACGAAGGCCGTCGACGGATCGTCGGCGAGGATTTCCGCCGGTACCAGGCGGGCCATCTCGGCCTGGTCGCGGTCGAAGAAGGCCTTGCGGTAGGTCGTCAGCGGATCGTTCGCGCCCGCCATCGGTGGATACCAGTGATAGCCGGCGAATATCTCGTCCGCCCCCTGGCCCGACTGCACCACTTTCACATGTTTCGAGACCTCTTCGGAAAGCAGGAAAAAGCCCACGCAGTCATGCGAGGTCATCGGCTCCGACATGGCACCGATCGTGCGTGACAGGGCCGGCAGGGCGCGGTCTGTCTCGACCGGGATCTGGTGATGGCGGGTGCCGAAATGCCTGGCCACGATATCGGAATATTCGAACTCGTCGCCCTTTTCCTCGCCGACAGTTTCGAACCCGATGGAGAAGGTGTTGAGCTCCGTCGCCCCGGCATCATCGAGCAGGCCAACGATCAGCGAGGAATCCAGCCCGCCCGACAAAAGCACGCCAACCGGCACGTCGGCGACGAGACGGCGGCGGACAGCCGCTTTCAGCTCCGACTCGACCCGGTCGTGCCAATCGTCCGCCGTCAGATCACGCTCTTCCGGCAGCGGATCATAGTCCGGCTGCCAATAGCCGCGCTGCTTGCGTTCACCATCCTTCGAAATCTCGAGAACCGTGGCGGGCGGCAGTTTGCGGATACCCTTGAAAAGCGTGTGCGGCGCCGGCACCACGGCGTGGAAGCTGAAGTAATGGTGCAGCGCGACCGGGTCGATTGTCCGATCGACATTGCCGGCGGCCAGCAGGGCCGGGAGAGATGAGGCAAACCGCAGCCCGTCCGGCGTATCGGCGAGGTAGAGCGGCTTGATGCCCATCCGGTCCCGCGCCAGCACCGTCTTGCCGCTGTCGCGCTCGCGGATCGCGAAAGCGAACATGCCGTTGAAACGCTGCACGCAATCGAGCCCCCAGGCATGGTAGGCCTTGAGAATGACCTCGGTCTCGCCCTCGGAAAAGAAGGCATAGCCGAGCGCGGCCAGTTCGGCGCGCAGCTCT
>CBDUFA010000029.1:0-9761 GCA_965366295.1 uncultured Hyphobacterium sp. | reverse complement strand
GAGCAAGACGCAGGCTGCGGGCTGACTCATCGCCCGCGGCATCCTATGTTAGAAGCGTTCAAATGATTTGACGGAGCCGGATACCGGATCATGGAGCTCGTTACTCTCCTCATCGCTGCGGGAGCCGCCGCTTTCTTCGGCTACAAGCTGTATACGGTGCTGGGCCGCAAGACCGGTCATACGCCGGATTTGCGTCCGGTGACCCCGTCGCGCGACGAGAGCCAGGAAGCGGCCGAGCTTTCACCGGCAATGGCCGAGGGCGAGACCGGGCCACGCTGGGTCGTTGACATGGACCCGGCCGAATTCCTTGCCGGTGCCAAGAAAGCGTACACCATGATTGTCGAGGGCTTTGCAAAAGGCGATCGTGCGAGCCTCAAGCCGCTCTTGAGCCCGAAAGTCTTCGATCGCTATGACAAGGCAATCCGGGACCGCGAGGGCCGCGGCGAAACCACGGTCACGGAAATTGACCGGGTGGCCGAGACCGAGCTGGTGGACAGCCGCCGCGAGGGCAGTCTTTTCACCGTCAAGGTCCGTTTCAAGGCCGACATCTCAACGGAAACGAAAGACAAGGACGGGCAGCGTGTGGCCGGTGATTTGACCCGGCTTTCGACGGTTGAGGAGATCTGGACCTTTGAAAAGGATGCTGACAGCCGTGATCCGAACTGGAAGCTGGCGAGCGTTCGCACGGCTTAGCGCGCTTGTTCTGACTGCGTCGCTTGCCGCGTGTATGCGGCAGGATGGACCGCCCCCCGAAGAGCCAGAAACCCTGCCTGAGGAGCCGGTTGCCGAAACCGCGCTTCAGTTTGAAATTCTCGGTTGGCCACAAGTCGAAGGCTGGGAGACGATTGATCCCGCCCCGGCTTTCAGCGCCTTTGACCGCTCCTGCGTCTCGATGGGCCAGATGCCGGGTGGCCTTCCCCTGTCCGAACGCACCGCGATTGGCGGCACGCTGGCTGACTTGCAGTCGGTTTGCCGGCAACGTGCGAATGCCGACGCACGCGCGTTCTTCGAAGCGAATTTCGTGCCTGTTCGCGTTCGGGCCGGAGCATCGGATTCCGGCTTGCTGACCGGCTATTATGAGCCGGAAGTCGAGGTGCGGCGGGTCCGGCAGGGTGAATTCACCCAGCCGATCCGGTCGCGGCCGGATGACCTCGTCTCCGCCGACCTCGGCGCGTTCTCGGAGGAGCTCGCGGGGCAGCGCATCATGGGGCGGGTCGAAGGCAATCGGTTCATCCCCTATCGCGACCGGGCCGAAATCGAGACCGGCAATGCCGGTGAAATCCTCGCCTGGGGACGTCCGATCGACGTGTTCTTCCTGCAGATACAGGGTTCGGGCCGGCTTGTTTTCGAAGACGGGTCGACGGTGCGGGCGGCTTTCTCGGCCCATAATGGCCTGCCCTATGCGTCGATCGGCCGGGAGCTGGTCGCGCGCGGCGAACTGGAGCTCCACCAGGCATCCAAGGACGGGATCGAGCGTTGGCTGAATGCCAATGGACCGGCAGCGACCGCAGACCTGTTCGCGGTCAATCCGCGTTATGTCTTCTTCGGTCTTGAAGCGCTGCCCGATCCGGAACTGGGCCCGCGTGGTGCTGCAGGGATTCCCCTGACGCCGATGGCATCCATCGCGGTGGACCCGGCCTTCCTGCCCTATGGTGTGCCGGTGCTGGTTTCGGCCGATTTGCCGGATGCGCCCGGCTGGCAAGGCTTGCTGGTGACGCAGGATACAGGCGGGGCGATCCGCGGCCCGATGCGGGGGGATCTGTTCTACGGTTGGGGTGAGACGGCAGAGCGCCGGGCGGGCTCGACGCGATCCCAGTCCGAGTGGATCATTCTCTTGCCCCACAGCGTCGCGGAACGCCTGGTATCCCCGGTATGAGCCGGCGCGGTCTTCGCCCCGAAGAGCGCCAGATATGGCGCAAGGTGACGAAGAGCGTCACGCCGCTCCATGCTTCCAAAGAGGACATGAAAGCAATCCTCGATGACATGCCGGCGCCAGCCAAACGCCCGACCGGCTTGGGCCAGTCACGAAGCGCGAACCCGGTGAAATCACACCCGGTTACCATCAAGCCCGTTCCCGCGGACCGGTCAGCTGAGCGGCGATTGCGACGCGGGCGCGTGGACATCGACGCCCGGATTGACCTGCATGGCATGACACAGGAGGCGGCCCGCACAGCGCTGGGGCATTTCCTTCATGGCGCGCGCTCCCGGGATTACAAGGTCGTGCTGGTGATTACGGGCAAGGGCGGAACGGCCAGCCGGCCGCGAGAACCGGGAGAGGAAGCGCCGGGCGTGCTCAAGCGGCGGCTGCCGGAATGGCTGGCCGACCCGGAATTGCGCCACCTCGTCTCCGGGTATGCCCGGGCGCACCGCCGTCATGGCGGCGAGGGCGCGTTTTACGTCACGATCCGGAGCGGCCTGTCTAGAGAATGAATTTCGAGAGATCCGCATCCTGGGCCAGGTCGCCCACGGTCCTGCGGACATAATCGCCATCGATCCTGATCGTCTCGCCGCCGCGATCGGACGCGGTGAAGGAAATCTCCTCAACCAGTTTTTCCATCACGGTCTGGAGGCGGCGGGCGCCGATATTCTCCACGCTCTCATTGACGCGGGCCGCCAAACCGGCCAGCTCGTCAATGGCCTCTTCGGTGAAATCGAGCGTCACCTCTTCCGTGCCCATCAGCGCCGTATACTGCTTGATCAGGCTGGCTTCCGGCTCGGTCAGGATGCGCTTGAAATCATCCTGGGTCAGGGCGCGCAACTCGACGCGGATCGGCAACCGGCCCTGCAATTCCGGCAGCATGTCCGAGGGCTTGGCGACGTGAAAGGCGCCCGAGGCAATGAAAAGAATATGGTCGGTCTTCACCGGGCCATGCTTGGTCGTGACCGTCGTGCCTTCGATCAATGGCAGCAGATCGCGTTGTACACCTTCGCGGGAGACATCGGCGCCGCGATTATCCGAGCGGGCGGTGATCTTGTCGATCTCGTCGAGGAAGACAATGCCGTCATTCTCGGCCAGCCGGATCGCTTCCGCGGCAATGGCGCTCTCGTCGATCAGCTTGTCGGCCTCTTCGGCAATCAGCGGCTCATAGGCTTCACGTACCGTGGTGCGGATCCGCTTGGACTTGCCGCCCATCCCCTTGCCGAAAATATCCGACAGGTTGAGCACGCCGGCCCCGCCCGGCATGCCGGGAATGTCCAGTTGCTGGAAAGGCGAGGACGTGTCAGCGAGGTCGACCTCGATTTCCTTGTCGTCGAGCTCGCCATCGCGCAGGCGTTTCCGGAAGCTGTCCCTGGTCGTATCGCTGGCACCCGGCCCGACCAGCGCCTTCAGCACCCTGTCTTCAGCGGCCTTGTGAGCCTTTGATTTCACCGCTTCGCGTTTTTCCTCGCGGACCATGGCAATCGCCACCTCGACAAGATCGCGGGCGATCTGGTCGACATCGCGGCCGACATAACCGACTTCGGTGAACTTGGTGGCCTCGACCTTGATGAAGGGCGCGCGGGCCAGCTTCGCCAGCCGCCGGGAAATCTCGGTCTTGCCGACACCGGTCGGCCCGATCATCAAGATGTTCTTCGGCGTCACCTCTTCGCGCAGACCGGGCTCCAGCCGGCGGCGGCGCCAGCGATTGCGCAAGGCAATGGCCACGGCCCGCTTGGCATCTTTCTGGCCAATGATGAAGCGGTCGAGCTCGGAAACAATCTCGCGGGGCGAAAAATCGGTCATGGGCAGGCGTGGCTTTCAGGGCTATGTCTTGATCACCATTTAGTCTGCCCGGATGCCAAGCACAAAGGGCCAAGCTGAGGAATTCCATGAGCGCTGATCCGCGTCCCCGCTTTCATCTCGCCTTTCCGGTCCATGATCTTGAAGCCGCCCGGGGCTTTTACGGAGCGCTGCTGGGCTGTCCGGAAGGCCGCGAGGACCCCGGTCACTGGATCGATTTTGACCTTTACGGACACCAGATCGTGGCGCACTTCGCGCCCGAAGAATGTGGCGGTGCAATCGCCAATGATGTCGATGGCAAGAAAGTGCCGGTCCGGCATTTCGGCTTGCTGATGGCTTGGGATGACTGGGAGACGCTGGGCAATCGCCTGAAAGCCGGCGGTGCGGACTTCCTGATCGAGCCCTATGTGCGGTTTCGCGGCCAGGCTGGAGAGCAGGGCACCTTCTTCGTCATCGACCCGAGCGGGAATGCACTGGAATTCAAGAGCTTCCGGGACGAGGGACAGATCTTCGCGCGCTAGGCATCCATCACTTCGATGGTGAGCTGATCATTGGTGTAGACGCAAATCCTGGCCGCAATCGCCATCGCCTTGCGGGCCAGGGTTTCAGCATCTTCCTCGTATTCCATCAGGGCGCGGGCCGCCGACAGGGCATAATTTCCGCCCGAGCCGACCGCGACGACGCCATCCTCCGGCTCCAGCACGTCACCGGCCCCGGTGATCAGGAAGGTGGCTTCGCTGTCGCCGACGATCAGCATGGCATCGAGGCGGCGGAGATAGCGGTCGGTGCGCCAGTCCTTGGCCAGCTCGACACAGGCCCGCGCCAGCTGGCCAGAATGTTTTTCCAGCTTGGATTCGAGGCGTTCGAACAAGGCAAAGGCATCGGCGGTGGCTCCGGCAAAGCCGGCGACGACCTTGCCGCCGGCGAGGCGGCGGACCTTCTTGGCGTTTCCCTTCATCACGGTCGGCCCGACCGAGACCTGACCGTCACCGGCGAGGACGAATTTCCCGTTCTTGCGCACGCCGAGAATGGTCGTGCCGCGCCAGCCGGGGGTCTTGGTCTCGTTGCTCATGAAGGGCTCCACGCTTTTGAAGGCGCAGAGTCAGGGCGTGAGAGGCTGCCGTCAAGCCGCGCTGATCAGGCGCTGGCGGCGGAAACCTCGTCTTCCAGGATGGCGCGGGCATAGGATTCGAAATCCGCTGCCGGCACGGGCTTGGAGAAGAGGTAACCCTGCGCCAGCGTGGCGCCCTCCTCGCGCAAGGCGGCCAGCTGTTCGGTCGTTTCCACACCCTCGGCGACGGTTTTCAGCTTCAGCGCCTTGGCGAGTGCGAGAATCGTGTCGACCACTGCGCGCGAGTGCGGGTCCTGTGTCATCGACCGGACAAAGCTCTGGTCGATCTTGAACACGTCGAACGGCATGCGGGTGAGGTAGGACAGCGAGGAGTGACCGGTGCCGAAATCATCGATAGCGAATTTCACACCGCGATCCCGCAGAGGCTGGACCTGGTCGATCACGCGTTGCGGGTCGCGCATGGCGATGGATTCGGTCAGCTCGATCTCCAGCAATTCCGGCGGCAGGCCGGTCTGCTCGAGGATTTCCATGACATTGTCGGCAAAACCCGGGCGCTCAAACTGCATGGCCGAGACATTGACGGCCACCGGCAGGCGCAAGCCATGGCTGGCCCAGTCGGCGGCCTGCTGGCAGGCATTGCGCATCACCCAATCGCCGATCTCGCCGATCAGGCCGGATTCCTCGGCCGCCTCGATGAAATGGCCGGGCGTGAGCAGGCCGGCGGTCGGGTGGTTCCAGCGCACCAGCGCTTCGGAGCCTTCGACAATGCCGTCGCTCATGCGGACTTTCGGCTGATAGAAGACGACCAGCTGGTTTTCTTTCACGGCATCGCGCAGCTCGTTTTCCAGCACGAGGCGCTCGAAGGCGGACTGGTTCATCGACTGCTCGAAGAAATGAACGGCATTACCGCCCGATTGCTTGGCATGGGCCATCGCCAGGTCGGCATGGCGCAGCAGGCTTTCCGGTTCGGCCCCGTCCTGCGGGAAGACCGCGACACCGACAGACACGCCAAGAAAAACCTGGTGTCCCGAGACATCGAACGGGCGGCAAATCGCCGAAATGATCTGCTGGGCATAGCGGGCAATATCCGCCGAATTCTCGATATGCGGCACGAGGAGGGTGAACTCGTCGCCGCCGAGGCGGGCGACCATGGAGGGCTCGCCCTCGCCACCCTTGGCCAGATCGTGACCGCGCGCGGTTTCGCGCAGGCGGCGCGCGACCATCTCCAGCAGCCGGTCGCCCTCGCCGATGCCGAGCGAGTCATTGACGCGCTTGAAACGGTCGAGGTCGAGGAAAAGCACGGCACCGCTGGATTCCGTTTCCACGGCCTTGCGCGTGACGCGCTCGACTTCCTTGCGGAAGCGTTCGCGGTTGGGCAGCTCGGTGACCATGTCGACATAGGCGAGGCGGTGAATCCGCTTCAGGTTCGAGTCGATCCGCGAAAGCATGCGGTTGAACGCGTTGGCCAGAACTTCGAGCTCGTCGCCCGTCTTCACATTGATCCGGACATCAAGCGATTTGGACGAAGCGGTGCGTGCGGCTTCGGTCAGGCGCGCGATCGGGCGCAGCGACCAGAAAACCAGTCCGCCGGCGACCGGCAGGAAGATCAGCAAGGCGAAGGTGGCCGTCAGCATGTGACGCTTCAATGCCTCATTTGCCGCGGCGCGCAGCTCGGCCATGGGCGAGTGGGTATAGACCACGCCGACCAGGCGGTTGGCCGCGCTGTAGACCGGCGCCGCAACGTGCACGGAATTGCCGCGGATCTCGCTCCGGGTTTCGCCAGAGCCGATGGCCATGACGACCAGCGGGTCGGTCGCGAGCCGGTCGACGCCGGCCGAGGCCGGGTCGCTGTGGACGAGGGTCCGGCGGCGGGCATCCGCAATGAAGGCGCTCGTCACGCCCGCGCGGTCAACAAGGCTGGAGACGCGGTTTTGCAGGCGCGTCCGGTCGGCCGCCAGAATGTCATCGGACACGTTGAGTGCCGAAATCTGGGCCTGGAGGCTGGCGCGCTCAACGAGGAAGGTCTCGTTTTCCTGCCGGTCACTGCGGTTCTCGATCACCATCAGGAAAGTGGCGGTCGCAATCATGAGCAAGGCCGTCATGAAGGTGAACTTCATGACCAGCGAACGCATGAAGCGTGAGATCAGACTGTGAAGCGGTGCCATGGAGCGCCCTTGGATCAGCTATCGCGGAGGCGAGCCGGCACACAACACAAGGGTCAGGAATTCATCCCGTGAAAACATGTTGTACTGCCCCGCCACCCGGCGTTTTTTCTTCTCTTACGGGTGCAAACTGGCAGAAAGGGTTTGAAACGCGGTTAAAATCACAATCAGGTTTCGTTAACAGACGAAGCCTGCATTTGAATTTCACGGTTAATACTTCAGCAGGAAACCGGCCAGGTGCTAGAGGGCAATGCCCCTTGCTTCAGCCAGGGCCTTGAGACTGACATTCGGCCGGGCGCCGATATGGGAGATGATTTCTGCTGCGGCAATCGCGCCGAGCCGGCCGGAGGTTTCCAGGTCGAGCCCCTTCGCCAGGCCCGTCAGCATGCCGGCGGCAAAGAGGTCGCCGGCGCCGGTGGTGTCGACCACCTTGTCGACCGGTTCGGCCGGAATGGCGAGACTGTTTCCGCTATCGATCAGAACCGCGCCTTTCTCGGAACGCGTGATTGCGGCAATGCGGGTCTCTGCCGTGACCGCGGCCAGCGCACTGTCGAAATCGTCGGCTTCATAGAGCGAGATCAGCTCGGCTTCATTGGCAAACAGGATGTCGACATGGTTGCGCACGAGCTGGCGGAAGGCCGCCCGGTGGCGGTCGACGCAGAAGCTGTCGGACAGGGTGAGCGAAGTCAGACGGCTTGCTGACTTTGCAATTTCCGCAGCCTTTACAAAGGCCTCCTTGGCCTCTTCGCGATCGAACAGATAGCCTTCGAGATAGGTGATACGGGCCGCGCGGATCTTGTCGGCATCAATGTCGTTTTCAGAAAAGAAGACCGAGGCGCCGAGGAAGGTCGACATGGAGCGCTGGGCATCGGGCGTTACGTTGATCAGGCAACGCGCTGTCAGCGGGCCGCCATCCAGCGGAGACGTAGTATAATCGACCCCCGCCGCGTTGAGGTCATGCCGGAAAATCTCGCCCAGCTCGTCATCGGCGACCTTGCCGATATAGGCTCCGCGCGCGCCGAAAGACGCGATTCCGGCGAGCGTGTTGGCCGCCGATCCGCCCGACACTTCCTTGCCCGGGGCCATGGCGGCGTAGAGCGCTTCGGCCTGGCCCTCATCGATCAGCGTCATCGCGCCTTTCTCGATTTCGCGGGCTTTCAGGAAGGCGTCATCGCATGGCGAGATCACGTCGACGATGGCATTGCCAACACCGATCACATCAAACTTCGTCTCGGTCATTCCGGACCTCCCATGCGTTAATCATGAACGTCTTTTCCGTGGCGGCTCTAACCCGTGGGAAAGAGCGCGGCAAGCTTGCGGGCTGTGAT
Source organism: uncultured Hyphobacterium sp. (assembly GCA_965366295.1). Lineage (GTDB taxonomy): Bacteria > Pseudomonadota > Alphaproteobacteria > Caulobacterales > Maricaulaceae > Hyphobacterium. Next base: position 1,478 of record CBDUFA010000029.1, on the reverse strand, counting down.
GCAATTGGCTAGGCGCTAGCGCCATGAGACCCATTGCTTTTCTCACCGCCCATTGCTGTTTCGAGGGCCATGCGGAATCGCGCAGCGATGCCTGGGAGCATGCGCTGGAATTCGCGGTCCTCGAACCGGCCTGCCGTCATCGCGGCTACACGCTGAAAGAGGTGATCTGGGATGATCCCGGATTCGACCCGGCCAAGTTCGCCGCGGTCGTGATCGGCACCTGCTGGGATTACATGGAAAAGCCGAATGCATTTCTGGCCCGGCTGCGGGATATCGCAGCGGTTCGACCCTTGCTCAACCCGGTCGAAACCGTGCGCTGGAATAGCGACAAGGCGTATCTGAAAGACCTTGCCGGACGGGGCGTGGCGACGATCGATACGGTCTGGGCCGATCGCGCAGACGAGACCGCTATCGGTTCCGCATTCGAGGCGCTGGGCGTGGATGATATCGTGATCAAGCCCCGCATCGGGGCCAGCGCGTGGCGGCAAGCCCGGCTCAGGAAGGGCGATCCCCTGCCAGCGGCGACAGCATTGCCGCCCGGTGCCTGCCTAATCCAGCCCTTCCTGAAAGCCGCGGAAAGCGAGGGCGAGCTGACCCTGCTCTTCTTCGACCGGATTTTCTCGCATGGCCTGGTGAAGACCCCCAAGGCCGGCGATTACCGCACTCAGTCCATGTATGGCGCCAGCGAAGCGAAAGCCGACCCGCCTGCCGATGCTCTGGCCGTGGCGCAGGCCGCCCTGGAAGCGGTCGACGGACCGCTCCTGTATGCACGCGTGGACCTGATGCGTGGTCCGGACCGCAGCTGGAAGGTGATGGAGCTAGAGCTGATCGAGCCCTATCTCTATCCCGAGCAGGGCGAGTTTACCGGTGCGCATTTCGCCGCCGCGCTTGACCGGCTGTTAGCAAAAGCGATGTGAAAGTCATGACTTTGCCGCGTTTGTGCGGCAAGGTGACCCTTCACAAGGATCGGAGACGCGAAATGCGCGCCTTTTTGCTGATGACTGCCCTGTTCGCACTGGCCGCCTGCGCCACGGGGTCCAACGGGGTGGCGCAATCCATCCAAGTTTCGGAAGGGCCGTGTTTCGGCCAATGCCCGATCTATGACCTGACGGTCTCGCCGGATGACCATTACCTGCTCGACGGGCAGCGTTTCACGCGCATCAACGGATTATCAGAAGGCGATCTGCCGGACGGCAGCTTTGCACGCATGGCCTCGATCCTCGAAGACGCGGATTTCTTCGATCTGCCGTCGGATATCACGTTTGACAATCCCGACGTCTGCCCCGGCCCGCCGCTTTCCGACATGCCGAGCATCACCATCACCCTGACCACGCGGCGGGGCTCGCATACCGTGGTCTGGTACCAGGGCTGCAACAACGCGACGATGCGCGATATCCGCGACGGGCTGCGGGACGCCTTCCAGTATCAAGATATCGTCCGGCCGGGCTAGGCGGGCGTCTTCTCGTCATAGCGGCACA
>CBDUFA010000028.1:0-9807 GCA_965366295.1 uncultured Hyphobacterium sp. | reverse complement strand
GGCCGGCGATCTTGCCGGCGTCCTTGGTGGCCTGGCGCTGGGCGTCGTCGAAATAGGCGGGAACGGTGATGACGGCCTTCTCGACCTTTTCACCGAGATAGGATTCAGCCGTTTCCTTCATCTTCTGCAGGATGAAGGCGGAGATTTCCGACGGCGAGTATTTCTTGTCACGGCCTTGGACCCAGGCGTCATTATTGTCCGAGGCGATGATCTTGTAGGGCACCATGTCGGCGTCCTTCTTGACCATCGGGTCGTTCATGTTGCGGCCGATGAGGCGCTTGATCGCGAAGAAGGTCTGTTCCGGGTTGGTAACCGCCTGGCGCTTGGCCGGCTGGCCGATCAGGCGTTCGCCATCTTCGGTGAAGGCGACGACGGACGGCGTGGTCCGCATCCCTTCCGCATTCTCGATCACTTTCGCATTGCCGCCATCCATGACAGCGACACACGAGTTTGTCGTACCGAGGTCGATACCAATCACCTTGCTCATGACGTTTTTCGTCTCCGTTTTCTTGGGCGAGGTTTCCGCGAAAATCCGGACGGCCCGAAGCGCTACCCGGCTCGATGAAAACCCCCCGCGGGTTCAGGCCCTGCCGCCTGCTTCATCTGTTGCCATTTGCCGGTCGCCCGGCTCGATCCCGGAGATAGGGAGCGCCGCCATAACCCGCAAGGGTGTGGGGCGAATCATTTCAGGCGTTTGCACACGCAATGGGTGGCCAAATCATTCAAAGGCGATCATGTGTTTGCCATGACCATGCCCGACGGCTTCCGATATCTGCCCGGCTATTTCGGCCGCCACGAACAGGCGCGGCTGGTTGAGGCGGTTGTGGCGGCAGCCGAAACCGCGCCCTTTTTCACGCCGGCCATGCCACGGACCGGCCAGAAGATGAGCGTGGACATGACCAATTTCGGTCCGCTCGGCTGGGTCACCGACAAGGAAAAGGGCTATCGCTACGAGTGTGCCCACCCCGTGACCGGCACGCCCTGGCCTGCACCGCCGGAAGTGCTGACCGATCTCTGGGAGTCTGTCGCCAACTATCCCGCCCCGTTCGAGGCCTGCCTCGTCAACCATTACCGGGACGGTTCGAAAATGGGCCTGCATATCGACTGGGACGAGGACGCAACGGACGCGGCGGTGGTGTCGGTTTCGCTGGGCGACAAGGCGCGCTTCCGGCTCGGCGGGACAGACCGCAAGGGGCCGACGCGCTCCTTCATCGTATCGTCGGGCGACGTTATCGTGCTCGGCGGTAAGGCGCGCCGTTGTTATCACGGCGTCGACCGTATCTATCCGGGCACGTCCACCCTGGTACCGATGGGCGGACGCATCAATCTCACCATGCGGCGGGTGACGCTGCCCGGCTAATGCTGGTGCGGCAGGCCGGGCTCAAGCGCACCCGGCGGGATGAAGTTCAGCTCGTCCATGGCAATGGATTGTCCGTTGGCCTCGACCAGGCGGACATGCTTGCGCCGCAAAAGCCTCGGTTCCTCGACTCCGCAGGAATGGGCGATCATCTCGACATGAGCCCGGATCGTATTGGCGTAGGTGGCAACCTTCTCGGCCTTGTCGGGCACGACCAGGCCGCGCTGCAGCGATTTGCGATGCGTGGTGACGCCGGTCGGACAAGTGTTCTTGTGACACCGCATGGCCTGGATGCAGCCGAGCGAGAACAGGAAGCCGCGTCCGCACTGGATGAAATCGGCGCCGGTTGCGAGCGCCCAGGCCACGTTGGAGGGCAGGAGCAGCTTGCCGGAGGCGACAATGCGGATGCGGTCCTTCAGCCCGTGCTTGCGCAGGATCTCGGCGACGATTGGGAGGCTTTCCCGGATCGGGAGACCGACATTGTCCATCAACGCCATGGGCGCTGCGCCTGTCCCGCCATCGCCGGAATCAATGGTCAGGAAGTCCGGCGCGGTCTCGATCCCGCGTTCGAGGATGGCTTCGCACAACTCGTCGATCCAGCCATAGGCGCCGACGACGAATTTCATGCCGGTCGGCTTGCCCGTGACCTCGCGGATATGCGCGATGAAATCCAGCAATTCCGCCGTGTTCGAGACTTCCGGGTGGCGATTGGGCGAGTGCGAAGCCTGACCGGCGGGAATGCCGCGAATGTCGGCGATCTCCTGGGACACTTTCTCGGCCGGCAGAAGTCCGCCCTTGCCTGGCTTGGCCCCCTGCGACAGCTTCAACTCGAACATGCGGACCTGTTCATGCGCTGCGATTTCCCGCAGCCTGTCGTCCGACATCGACCCGTCGGGATTGCGCACGCCATACTTGGCGGTCCCGATCTGGAAAACGATGTCGCAGCCACCCTCCAGGTGCCAGGGCGAGAGCCCGCCTTCGCCAGTATTCATCCAGATGCCGGCTTTCTTCGCGCCGCGGGACAGGGCCCGGACGGCGGGCTTGGACAGGGCGCCGTAACTCATGCCTGAAATGTTGAAAAAGGACGAGGCATCATAGGGTTGGCGCGCATGAGGGCCGATGCGGAGCGGACGGGTCTCGGCAGCGGCATCGTCGAGCGGCGGAAACGGGCAATTGACGAAAATCGCCGTGCCGACCGGGCTCAAGGGCTTGGTCGAACCAAAGGCGACAACCCCGCCCTCACCCCGCGCGGAGCGATAGACCCAGTCGCGTTCGGCGCGATTGAAAGGCAATTCCTCGCGATCAAGGGCAAAGAAATACTGGCGGAAGAACTCGCCCAGCTGGGTGAAGAGGTTCCGGAAACGGCCGACCACCGGGTAATTGCGCCGGATCGCGTCCTTTCGCTGGCTGACATCGATGATGAACATGATCACGACAATCAGCACACCAAGGCCCAGCAGAAGGATGAAAAGCTGTGTCAGGACTGCCAGCGTGTCCATCGCCCATTGCGGCAACATCAATTGCTCCTCTCGCGTTTGCGCGGGCGAGTGTGTCAGGCCGATCCGGGAATGGCGAGCCCCCTGCTGTCAGGCCATGAACAGGCGGGCCAGCGTGCCGAGTACCGCCAGGGTGAATGGCGGAATGAAAACCTTCACGACGCGGATCGCCCAGCTTTCGGGAAGAAAGAAGATGTCGCGCGCCCAACCGACCTCCATGCCCATCAGCTTGCGGGCCCGGGTCTGAAGCAGGCAGCGCCCGCGATTGATCAGCAAGCCGGCCAGGATTATGAAGGGCGCCGCCAGCGCCCCGATCGCGGCCTGGCGCCATAAACCGCTGATCGCGAACACCGTGAGGATCGCCAGCGCGGCGAGGCAAAGTGCGAAAATGATTGTGTGAACGAGCCGCAGCCAGAAGAGCTGCGCCGTGGGCGTCATCATTCGGCTGCCTTACTCGTCATTGTTCCGGTCGGGGCCGTCACGGCGAGCCGCAGTTTCGGGCGAGGCCTCGATCAGCGATAATTCAGGATCACCCTCATTCGGGTCCATTTCCCATGTCTGGCCATCCGGCCGGCCCACGAAAATGCCAATGTCGATAGAACCCGCCTTCACGGCATACCAGACCCGCGCCCTTGGCTGGTTGCGCAAACGGGTCATGAAGTGTGCAAAGGTCAGATCCGGTGTTGTAACCCATCTCCAGACGAGTTCCTCATCCGGTTCCCGATCGTCATCCAGTACAACGCCAAGATCATTGCCGTAATCACCCATGTGGCGCATCGAAAGCAGCATTCCGGGATCGACTTCCCACCCGGCGTCCCCTTCTACAAACGTCAAGCAGATATAAGGATCGGAAAGGTTTCGATTGGTGATCCGGTCGGCCTGAAGGTCCCTTGCCGGCGCGCAGTCCGGCCGTTCGCACAGGCAGGCTGCGCCGAGGCGCGGCTCGATAGTGTCATTGGCCAGAGTAACACCGATCAGTTCAGCTGCGGGGTGGTCCTGAATCCAGCTCGAATAGGCGCCCTCGCCTGAAAACAGCAACCAGGTGGCCCGACTTTGCGGGTCATAGAGATCATCAACAAGTGCGCTACCGCCTTCTCCGCTGGCCGCATTTCGCAAACGGACCCGATTCCGCCGCGAGATGTCCGTGAACAGCTCGTTTGCAGCCAACAGAAGCGCACTGTCAGGCGGCTCGGAAACCAGAGCATGCGGAGACCCCAGCACATCGCGCCGGCGCCAGCCGGGGGAAGCCGGTTGTTCTGGCAGGATGTCAATCGCACTGACAATAATCCTGCCCTGTCCGGGATGCGCGGAACAAAAACTGCCAGCCATGGCGCAGCTGTGTTCATAGACCCCGGTTATGCGCACACTGCGGCGCTCGTACAGTTCGCGCCGATCGAGGAAATAATTTCCGACAATAACGGGAACGGAGCCTTCGAAGCGCGAGGCCACATAGTCGTCCACGCTGATGAAGAGCGCTTTCGCATAATCCTCGAGCGACAGGAATCCTTCCAGAACCACCTGTTCGCCATCAAAGGTCGCGGGATTTTCGAGAAAGCGTGCAACCGGCTGCGGTGCAGGCGTTGATTGCGCATGCAGTGTGGATGCGAGAGCTAATGCTGCGATGAATGCCCGGACGATCACTCCTGGCCACCATAGAGATCGGCGTCTGTAAGGCCATGCCGGGACATCCAGGCCTCACCGGCAGCCCGAACGGATTCGCGAAACTCCGGCGTCTCCGGTTGATCGAACTGTTCCAGCAGCATGATCGCATTCCGGTCCCCATGGCTTGCTGCCATTTCCAGCAAAGCGACACCGCGGGGCAGATCGACGGGGCCACCCTGACCGATGACATCCATCATGCCAATGGCTCGCATGGCATGAACATTTCCGAGGCTGGCAGCCTGTTCGTACCAGTAGCGGCTTTGCCCGTAATCGATATCGGTGCCCTGTCCCAGTGCATACATCACTGCGGTCGATATCATGCCCTGATCGTCTCCCAATTCGGCCGCCATCCGCACCCAGCGGAAGGCTTCCGGCTGATTGACCTCGGTTCCCCAGCCATTGAGGTGTTGCATGCCGGCTTTCCAGGCCGCGAACCCGTTTCCATTCCGGCCGGCGCGTTCAAAATATTCCAGTGATACCGCCTCTCCGCCGTCCGCACCGCCGGCGCCGGTTTCGTGGTACCGGCCCAGCATGAAGAGGACACCGGGGTTTGCTTCACCGGTGGAGTCCGCGTATTCGAGCAGTTCGAGACCGCGTTCATAGTCCTGCACGACGTCTCCGCCCGCAAAGGTGTAAGCTAGGCCGAGAAAGCCCGAGGCGACGAGTTCGAGCTGGGCCGCGTTACCGGTCGCCAACAAGGCCTCAAGTGAATCAACCGCTTCCTGATTGTTTGATGGATCATCGTCATAGATCTGGATGCTGGCCAGGTTCACGACGGCGGCCAGGTCACCCGCTGCGATGGCTCTCCGGAAGAGGCTTTCGGCGCGGACCGGGTCATACTCCACGCCCATGCCCTGATTATACATTGTGCCCAGCGAATTCAGGGCCATGGCATCGTCTGCTTCCGCGGCCCGCTCGAGCCAGTATCGGGCTTGTTCGAGCAGGATCAGCCCGGATTCATCCTGCGGATCGCCACCATTGTTCAGCCATTCCAGCTGGAGCCGTAATCCCAGTTCGGACTGGGCTTCGATATTACCGCCCTCTGCCAGCGTGGTCAATTCGGCTGTCGGCGTATTTTCATCGAATGCAGGTGTGCTCTGAAGCGCAAGCGCCAGGATGGCAGCAAGTAGCATGGAAACCTCTCAAGGTTGTTTGACCGACAGTCTTGCAACCTGTTCCGGTCCGTTCAACGAAATTCGGTTCAGTCCGCACTTCCTTCATCGTCCGCCAGGGCTTCCATGATCGCCTCGGCCCGGTCGAGCCGGAGCGCGGGCGTCTGGTCGGCGGCCCCCAATTGCAGCTGTCCAGCCTTCCATTGCATCGACATGGCGATGCGGGCCCGGCCCGACGGGTGATCGAAGAAGATGAATTCCTCCCAGGCGCCCGGATCGATCTTGCGATAGGAGGCGAGGCGGAGCGCGGCGGTGGCAAAACCGTCCGGCGCACGCGCCGCATTGAGCCCGTAAATGTCGGCCTCGGCCTCATTGGTGCGGATGATGGTGTTGAGCACCGGGGTCATCACGAAGAAATAGACTGACAGACAGGCGGCCAGCAGTGGCAGGCCGGCAATGTCGGAAATGCCGGATATTCCCCAACGGGCCCCGAAGCGTGAATTCACGGCGTTGAACAGCCAGTTGGTGAAGGCAAAGCCGATCGCCAGCAGAACCGCGAACATGGAAAACATCTTCCAGAGATGGTTGAGCGCGTAATGGCCCATCTCATGGCCCATCACCGCCATAACCTCGTCGGGATCGGTGTTTTCCACCAGCGTATCGGACAGGGCGATCCGGGTGGTGCCGAACAGCCCGTTGACGTTCGCGGTGATGCGGTTGGACTGGCGCGAAACATCGAAGACATAGACATTGTCCGCCGGTATGCCGTTGGCCTCGGCGAGGGCGAGGATGTCGTCGCGCAATTCGCCATTTTCCATCGGCGTGTATGCGTTGAAAAGCGGATCGATATAGACCGGCGCGATGAAGATCGCGACGGCGAGCAGGACCACGGAAACGCCCGCCCCCCAGATCCACCAGGCGGCTTTGGCGATGCGCAGCACGATGTAGAAAACCGTCAGGAAGACCGCGGCCATGATCATGCCGGTGACCAGGCCGATCGCCTGTTCGCCGAGCCAGTCCCCCATCGTCATGGTGGAGAGACCGTAGGCATGCTCGCGGAAAACACCCTGCCAGAGTGTCAGCGGGAACAGCAGGATCGTGGTCGCCAGCGTGTAGACTGCGGCGAAAATCGCAACGGTGACGGATTTCGACTTGACGATACCCTGCACGCGGTCGCGAAGGCTCCTGGCAAAGCCGGTTTGCAGCAGAAGCCAGGCCACGACCAGGCCCGCGACCAGATTGACGAGGATCAGCCAGTATCCGCCCTCGAAATAGGCATCCGACCGGGCCCGGGCCGCGGCATCCATGGTGGCGATATAGGCGTCGGTTGCGGCAGCGGGATCGAACGCCGCCGGCGAGCTCATCGCAAGCGCGAGATAGTCCATGGCAATAGCCTCCCCTGATCAGACCGACAGGGGACGCCAGATTGACATTGAAATCAATGCCGCCGGATCAGGCCTTGACGTCGACGCCGGAACCCGGCGCATCGCCATCGGACTCGCCGCCGTCGGCCGGCGCAGCCTGGCCCGCGGAGACCGCGACCATGGCGGCGCGCAAGGTGCGCTCCCCGATCATGTAGCCCGGTGCGAAGCTGGCCGCGACAGAGCCGGCGGCGTGTTCGGACGGGATTTGGGTGGTGGCCTGGTGGCGATTGGGGTCGAAGCTGTCGCCAGGTTGCGGGTCGATTTTCTTGACGCCATGGCGTTCGAGCGCGGACAGCAGCGATTTCTCGGTCAGCGCCACGCCATCCACCAGCGTCTTGGCCGGGCCTTCGAGCGCCTCGGCCTGTGCCACCTGCAGGGCGCGGGAAAGGTTATCGGCCACGTTGAGGATGTCGCCGGCGAAGCTGGAAATCGCATAGGCGCGGGCATCCTTGACGTCCTTTTCGGCGCGGCGGCGGGTGTTCTGAGCATCGGCAGCCGTGCGCATCAGGCGATCACGGGTTTCCTCGAGCTCGGCCTGCAGCGCGCGGATCGCGGCTTCCGGCGACGGCTCGTTGTCGCCACCCTCATCGGCGGCGGCCTGCGCGGCTTCGGCCTCTTCCATGGCGGCTTTCTCGGCGGCCTCGATTTCCTCGATACGGTCCTCGACCGGGCGATCATCGTCTTTGTCTGCCATCTCTCGTCTTTCCTTTGCCCGTCTAGCTGCGGGGTTTGTCCAGCAACCGCCCGACCACGCGCGCGGTATAATCGACCAATGGGATGACGCGCGCATAATTGAGGCGGGTCGGGCCGATCACGCCCAGCGCCCCGATAATGCGGCGTTCGGAGTCCATATAGGGAGCCACGATCACACTTGAACCCGACAGCGAGAACAAGGGGTTCTCCGCACCGATGAACAGGCGGACGCCCTCGGCATCGCGGGCCTTGTCGAGCAGGGTGATCAGGCCCTCCTTGCGTTCGAGCTCGTCGAACAGCATGCGAATGCGCTCCAGATCCTCGGCAGCGCCGACATTGTCGAGCAGCTGGGCCTGTCCGCGGATGATGAGCGAGCGGTCCTCGCCGCCAGACCAGTCGGCCAAGCCCTTTTCAACTAGCGCGCTAGCGGCCTCGTCGAGCGCGGCCCGGCGCTCGGCGAGCTCGGTGCGGATCTCGTCAGCGGCCTGTTTCAATGTCCGGCCCTTGAGCCGGGCCGAGAGGTAATTGCCGGCCTCGATCAGCGCCGAGGCGGGCAGGCCGGCCGGGGCGATCATCATGCGGTTTTCCACCGCCCCGTCCGCGCCGACGAGAATGGCCAGTGTTTCATGCGCCGAGACCGGCACGAACTCGACGTGCTTGAGCGGCAATTCCCGCGAGGGTGAAGTCACCAGTCCGGCCCCGCCGGCCAGTCCGGCCAGCATGGAGGAGGCCTCCGACAGCACGTCTTTCACGCTGCGCTGTCCGCCCGCGATGCGCGCCTCGATCGTTTGCCGGTCATCAGCGGCCGGTTCGCCGACCTGCAGCAGGCCATCGACGAAGAGACGCAGGCCGGCATGCGTGGGCATGCGCCCGGCGCTCTGATGCGGGGCCGAGAGCAGGCCGATCGCGGCGAGGTCGGACATGGTGTTGCGGATCGAGGCGGGCGACAGGTCAACACCTTCGCGCCGCGACAGGGTGCGCGAACCCACCGGATCGCCGGTGTCGAGATAGGCCTCGACGATCTCGCGGAAGATCATACGCGACCGCTCGTCGAGGTCGCTCAGAGAGGGAGAGTTCCGGGGCGCGTCCGTCATTGCGGGTATCAGTTAGGACAACGCCGCGCCGCGTTCAATCGTGGCATGCGGCCTTGCCCGGTTTACGGGACCCGGCAAGCGGACTAGACCCTCTCGCCGATCCCGACACAGGAGCAGGATGATGAGACCCTATGGCCGCGCGCTTGATGCGCTGAGAGACGTGAAGCTGGAAACCGGTGTTTCGCCCTATGCGGAAGGCTCCTGCCTGATCAAGTGTGGCAATACCCATGTTCTGTGTACCGCCAGTGTCGAAGAGAATGTCCCGCCCTGGATGCGCAATTCCGGCAAGGGCTGGGTAACGGCGGAATACGGCATGCTGCCGCGCGCGACCCATACGCGCGGCCGGCGCGAGGCAGCGGCCGGCAAGCAGTCCGGCCGGACCCAGGAAATCCAGCGCCTGATTGGTCGCTCGATGCGGGCCGTGGTTGATCTCAAGGCGCTCGGCGAGCGCCAGGTGACCCTGGACTGCGATGTGATCCAGGCCGATGGCGGGACCCGGACGGCGGCGATCACTGGCGCCTGGGTGGCGCTGAAGCTCGCCATGCAATGGCTGGTCGAGGAGGGCGTGCTGAAAACCGACCCGGTTTACGGCCAGGTGGCAGCCGTTTCCTGCGGCATTGTCGATGGCACGGCGCGGCTCGACCTGGAATACGAGGAAGACAGCCGGGCCGAGACCGACGCCAACTTCGTACTGACAGCGGATGGCGGCATCGTCGAGATCCAGGCGACGGCAGAGGACCGGCCGATTTCGCAGGATTCCTTCACGGAATTGTTCGCCCTGGCACGCAAAGGCATTGCCGAGCTGGGCGATTTGCAGATCGCCGCGATCAGCGACTAGCGGTCGATATGCCAGGAAATGCCGGTGATTTTCCAGCCGGCTTTCCCGCGGCGCATCACCCAGAGATGCTGGCCGCGGATGGTGTCCGGCTTGCCGCCGGTGTCGACCCGGGTGGTGAAGCGGGCCGTCTT
>CBDUFA010000027.1:0-9811 GCA_965366295.1 uncultured Hyphobacterium sp. | reverse complement strand
CTCGCGAGCGAAAGCCCCTGCCCGGGCATTCCGCGTCTGAATTCGATCCACAGGTCCGCCTCCGCCAAGGCTACGGCGTGACAGCCTTCGCTCTGTAAGCTGGCTTGCCCAGCCGAAGCTCTCGAAGAGAGCGAAGGCTGGTGCGGGTAGAGGGAGTCGAACCCCCACGAGTCTCCTCGGCAGGACCTAAACCTGCTGCGTCTGCCAGTTCCGCCATACCCGCGCTTGGTTTGACAAAGCGGTTCATAATGGCATTTCGGGCGAAGGCGCAATACGTCGCTGCGGCGGTCGATACTCTACCGCCGGTTCGCGTAGTATCCGTACTTGCCGACCAAAGAGAGTGTGTCGTGTTTATAGGCGCAGCTCAAAAGATCGATGTCCAAGGGCGGTATTTGCTCAAATCTGGGAAAGCTGCGTTTGAAGTGAAGCCGGAGCTTCAAACCTGGCATTTCCTCAAGCCCTGATATCTTGGGCATACTGCTGGTTTTCAGCCCATATTTTCTTGCGTGTTCGGGATAGCTGCGCGCAGCAACATCTCGAATGGCGGAACTTGCATTGTAGAAGCCGAATTCCCAGAATCGTCTGAGAATTTCGCTTTCATCGTCAGTGAGTTTTCTGCTCATCCATCCATCCCAAGGTTTGCACGCTTGTTGTCCGGGAAATAGGAGTAAACTGTTGTCCGGGAAATAGGAGTAAACATCAATCAAATCCGGCTCAGGGGGCCAGGAAATGGCCGGAAATGTCCGGTGTCCCCCAATAGCGCAGCCTGTCCTGATCGTGTTCGGGCACATCGCGGGAATAGCCGCCGCAATCCACAGTGCGCAGGATGTCGTGGATCACGGTCAGGCGCGCCACGCGCTTGTCGTCCGCTTTCACCACGCGCCAGGGCAAGGGCTGGCAGGTTTCCACCAGCATGCGGTTGCGGGCCCGGGAATAATCGTCCCACTTTTCCAGGGCGACAGCGTCGATCGGGCTGATCTTCCAGGTCTTGAGCGGGTTCTCGCGCCGGTCCTCGAGCCGCGCGGCCTGCTCGTCTTTCGAGATGTCGAGATAGTATTTGAGGATGATCAGACCGTCATCGGTGAGGATTTTTTCGAACGCACCGGCATCGCCGAGAAAACTCTCGTATTCGGCATCGGAACAGAACCCCATTACGCGCTCGACACCGGCCCGGTTGTACCAGGAGCGGTTAAACAGGACGAACTCGCCCTCGGCGGGGAGGAATTCCACCCAGCGCTGGAAATACCAGGAAGTGCGTTCGCGTTCATTCGGCTTGCCCAGCGCGATGACGCGGGTCTCGCGCGGGCTCTGGTGCTCGGCGATGCGCTTGATGGTGCCGTCCTTGCCGGAGGCATCGCGGCCTTCGAAAATGACGAGCAGGCGGCGGCCGCGGGCGATGATGTCGCGCTGGAGGTCGACCAGATTGATCTGGGCTTCGCGCAATGCGGCGCGGTAGATGTCCTTGTCCAATCGGCTCTCCATGCGTCTTTCCGGAACAGGCTGCGCTGCCCGTGCGCATCTGTGAAGACCTAATCGGGATTATCTGCCGGCCGGATAAAGATCGAGCGCTCGCTGGCTGGCTCGAACCAGCCCTCCGCGCGGGCATATTCCGTGGCAAAGATCACCAGCAGCGAAGCCGCGATGGTAACGAGGATCAGCGCGACCCCCGTGGCAATGGCATCCCTCATGCCTAGCGCACCTCCCCTTCCCGTGCGTCGGGCGAATCCCCTCGTCTGAGCGATAAACTGTTGGATGGGCTCGATTGTTTCAAGCAAAACCGGGTAAATTCCCCGCATTATTCCGCCAGTCCGGCAAGAGGTGACAGGCCATGAGCGAGACGTCCGAACGCAGCCCGATGGACTGGGATCAACGCTTCCGCGACAACACCACGCCCTGGGAACGCGGCAATCTGCACCCGGCTTTCGAACACTGGCGCGACACGGGCGCGTTCGGGGACATCCAGACCGTCATCGTGCCGGGCTGCGGCCGCGCGCCGGAGCTCAAGGCGTTCGCCGCGCTGGGCAAGTCCGCCATCGGTGCGGATCTCTCGGGGACCGCGCTCGCCTGGCAAAAGGCCGGCCTGGCAGAAGCCGGGCTATCGGCCGAGCTGGTGGAAGGCGATGTGTTGGTGTGGCGGCCGGAAGCGCCACTGGATGGGGTTTATGAACAGACTTTCCTGTGTGCGATCCCGCCGCGCCTGCGCGAGGAATACGAGCAGACCGTCCATGCCTGGCTGAAACCGGGCGGGAAACTGTTTGCGCTGTTCATGCAGAAGGACGAGATGGGCGGCCCGCCCTATGGCTGCGGCCTGCCGGCGATGCGGGAATTGTTTCCGGAGGATCGCTGGGCCTGGCCCGAGGGCGAACTGACCGCCTACCCGCACCCGTCCCTGAACGGAAAGCCGGAACTGGCCGCGATCCTTACTCGGCGCTAGCGGGCGCGCCTCCATCGGCGCGCGGAACAGGACAAAACCCGCCGTTCCCAGCCCCGACAGGATATTGGCCAGTGCGATGCCGACAATGACGCCGATCGGCTGCGCCATCACCGATGCGCCCACGATCGCGAACACGCCCATCATCACGGCGCGGCTGGAGGTGATCATCACGCCGAAGCTGGGGCGGCCAAGCCCGGTGAACCCGGCGCTGGCGGCCATGGTGATGCCATAGCCGGCGATGGTGAGCGTGACGAAGCTCCAATAGGTGCGTGCCACGTCCTGACCCATCTCGCTGGGCAGGAAGGCGGGCGCGAGCCAGCGCGAGGCCAACAGGATGATCACCGCCATCGACAATGACCAGACGAGGCAGAAGAGGAAGCTCTTGGCAAAGGCTTCGCGGACCCGCGCGGTGATTCCGGCGCCGCCATTCTGGCCCGTCACCGGCCCGATCGAGGCCGAGAGGGCAAACAGCGGCACGATGGCAAAGGCTTCAAGGCGGGCCGCCACGCCGACCCCGCCGACCGCGGCATCACCGAATTGCGCCATGCCGAGCCCGCCCATGACAATCGTCAGGGCAAACGGGTTGAACGTGTTGGACGCCGCCGAAGGCAGGCCGACGCGCGCGATCTCGCCCCAATTGTGGAACAGCTCGTCAAAGCCGTGCCAGGTAAAGTCGATCAGCTTCTCGCGGAAAACGAGGTAACTACCGATCATCAGGAAAGTCACGGCATTCGCGGCCACCGGGGCAGACGCTGCGCCCGACACGCCCCAGCCAAAGGCCGGGAAGCTCCAGTCGAGGCCTATCCAGGCAAAGGAAATCCGCTCGAGAATGAAGATCGGATCGAGGATCATGTTCACGATGGCGGCCGCGATCATCATCATTGACGGCAGGACGGCATTGCCCAGCGCCCGCAGAATGTTGCTCGCCACCATCGGGCCGACGATCAGCACGATGCCGCCAAACCAGACCGTCATGTAGTCCACGACGTGCGGCATCATGGTTTCCGACGCGCCGATCAGCCGGAACAGCGGCTCCACGAAAATCACGCCGAGGATGGAAACGAGGCCGACCGCCAGCACGGACAGGGACAGCGCGTCGGTCGCGGTGCGCCGGATGACGCCGTCATCCTTCTCGCCCGCCGCGCGAGACACCACGGAGACGGCCCCGGCGCCGAGGCCGATGGAGATGCTCATCACCAGCATGGTGACCGGGAAGGAGAGCTGCACGGCCGCCTGCTGGCTGGTGCCGAGCGTGCCGACCCAGTAGGTGTCGATCACCCCGGTCAGCATCATGGCGACGATGCCGAAGCTCATCGGGATCACCATGCGCAGGATGTGTCCGAAAACCGGACCGGTCGTCATGTCGCGGGAAGCGCGCCCAGCCATTCAAATGCCCCTCGATTGAGTTGTCGATATAGGCGCGTTCTGGTGCCTTTGCACGTCACGATGTGATGACGCGGGCGTGAGGCTAAAAGTATCCGCGAAAAACTAAGTTTCGAAGGACGCCTACAATTAGTCCCGCTAACAAGCCCATTATTATTGCGGCGCGGACAACAGTGTAGAGTTCAAATCCGTTTATCTGATTAAAGAATAAAACAGGCACACCTATTACCACCCACGCGATCGTGTAAAAAAACACAGTTTCTAAGTGCGACCATCGTTTTGCGCTCGACCACTTTAACCAGAAAAATGACGGGGCTCGCTTTGCAAAAAAATTTCTCACCAACACCGGGGCTACCAGAAGAATAAAACACATCATCGAAGTGTAAGTTACGAAGTAT
This sequence comes from uncultured Hyphobacterium sp., assembly GCA_965366295.1. Lineage (GTDB taxonomy): Bacteria > Pseudomonadota > Alphaproteobacteria > Caulobacterales > Maricaulaceae > Hyphobacterium. Next base: position 5,596 of record CBDUFA010000027.1, on the reverse strand, counting down.
ACGAAATCGACGATGTCTCGATTTGTCCATATCGCAATTAACTCTAGGCGATGCCTAATAAGTAGCAAAAATAGCGCTAACACTAGAGCAAACAGAGCAGCCTCTCGTTTTCGCCATGGTTGAACTGGCGGGACTGTTTTGTCGTCGCTAAAAACTGATACCAGCTCGTCACGACCCAATCTCATAAAGCAGCCCTTGACGGATCGTAGGCCGCCAGTCCAGCCAGGTTGACGATGTCCGACACGCGCGCGCCCAGCCGGGCGACCTGGACCGAGGCTTCCAGCCCCACCAGGATCGGGCCGATGACCGTGGCAGCCCCGGTGCTCTTGAGCAGGCGCGTCGCGATCGAGGCGGAATGCACTGCCGGCATGACCAGCACATTGGCCGGCTCGGTCAGGCGTGAGAACGGGTAGAGCTCGTGATGGTCCGGATCGAGCGCGACGTCAGCCGCCATCTCGCCCTCATATTCGAAGTCCACGCCGCGGCTGTCGAGGATCTTCACCGCGCCCGACATCTTCTCCGAACGCTGGCCCGGCGGGTTGCCGAAGGAGGAATAGGACAGGAAAGCCACGCGCGGTGTCAGGCCGAAGCGGCGCGCCGTGGCGGCCATTTCCACAGCGATATCGGCAAGCTCTTCGGAGGTCGGGAACTCGGTCTCCATGACATCGCCGATGAGCAGGGTACGGCCCCGCGTGATCGCGGCGTTGAGGCCGACAATGCGGCCACCTTCACAGGCATCCAGCACCAGGCGGATATCGTCCATCACCATGTTGGTGTGCCGCGTCACGCCGGTGACCATGCCATCGGCCTGGCCCATCTTCACCATGCAGGCGGAGAAGACATTGCGGTTGGTGTTCACCAGGCGCTGCACGTCGCGCTTGAGATAGCCCTTTCGCTGCAGGCGCTTGTAGAGGTATTGCGCATAGTCGTAATTGTGATCCGACAGGCGCGCATTCCAGATTTCCAGCGAATCCTCCGGCACGCCGACTTCGCGCATATTGGCTTTCGCGATTTCCTCACGCGCCACCAGGATGGCCTTGCCCAGCCCCTGCGTCTGGAAGGCATGGGCGGCGCGGATCACGCTGGGCGCCTCGCCTTCGGCAAACACGATGGTTTTCGGTTCCGCGCGAATCGCCGCCGAGACGCGCTGTTGCAAGGCCGCCGTCGGATCGGCACGGCGCGCCAGCGATTGACGATAATGCTCGTCATCGCGCGCCTCGATCCGGGCCACGCCGGAATCCACGGCTGCGCGCGCAACGGCGGGCGGAATGTGAGAGATCAGGCGAGGATCAAACGGCGTCGGGATGATGTAGTCCGGACCGAACTGCATACGCCCCTTCTTGTAGGCCGCCGCCACCTCGTCCGGCACATCCTCTTGCGCCAGGTCCGCCAGCGCTTTCGCACAGGCGATTTTCATGTCCTCGTTGATCGTCCGCGCTCGGACATCCAGCGCACCGCGGAAGATATACGGAAAGCCGAGGACATTATTGACCTGGTTCGGGAAGTCAGACCGCCCCGTGGCCATGATGGCGTCCGGACGGATTTCCTTAACCACTTCCGGCCGGATCTCCGGCTCCGGATTGGCCATGGCAAAAATGATCGGGTTCCTGGCCATCGACTTGACCATGTCGGCGGTCACGACGCCGGCTGCCGACAGGCCGATCAGGCAGTCAGCACCTTTCACGACCTCGCCCAGGGTCCGCAATTTCGTCTTCACGGCCTGGCTGGCCAGGCGCGGGTGCAGCCCTTCCCGCCCCTCATAGACCACACCGTCAATATCGACGACGATGGTCTTGTCCTTGTCGACGCCCATGGATTGCAGCAGCTCGATCACCGACAGGCCGGCCGCGCCGGCACCGACGAGCACGACATTGAGGTCCTTGAGCTTCTTGCCGGTCAGGCGGCAGGCATTGATCATGCCGGCGGCGGCGATGATCGCGGTGCCGTGCTGGTCATCATGGAAAACCGGGATATCCAGCCGCTCGCGCAAGCGCTGTTCGATCTCGAAGCATTCCGGCGAGCGGATGTCTTCCAGGTTGATGCCGCCGAAACTCTCGCCAAAACCGGCAACGCATTCCACGAACTGGTCCGGGTCGGTGTAGTTCACCTCGATATCGAACGCGTCGATATCGGCAAACCGTTTGAACAGGACGGCCTTGCCCTCCATCACCGGCTTCGACGCCATGGCGCCGAGATTGCCAAGCCCGAGAATGGCCGTGCCGTTGGACACAACGGCAACCATATTGCCCTTGGAGGTGTAATCGTATGCCGCGTCCGGATTGGCCGCGATCTCCTTGACCGGCACCGCCACACCCGGCGAATAGGCCAGCGACAAATCGCGCTGCGTTCCCATCGGCTTGGTCGGCTGCAGCGCCAGCTTTCCCGGCGTCGGGCGGTTGTGGAATTCGAGGGCTTCCTTGTCGAAAGCGGATAGATCGGTGCGTTTGGAGGTGTCAGGCATGACGACTCGGTTCTGGCTCGCTTTCTTTATGCGGTGTCCGGGCGCGGGTTTAAAGCGTTGCGCGCGGCCAAAATGCGGCGGCGGCGCGTGAGGTCTGCAAAAACCTGTGGCAGGACATCCGCGAGGTCTTCCGCGATCAGCCCCTGCCCGAGCCTCAATCCGGCCTCGCCATGCAGCCATGCGCCTGCTGATGCGGCATCGAACCCGCTGGCCCCGCGCGCCAGCAAGCCGCCAATGATACCGGCCAGGACATCGCCGGCGCCGGCCGTTGCGAGGTCGGGACCGGCATGATTGTTGACACGCACGCGGCCTTCAGGCGAAGCGATGACGGTATCGCTGCCCTTGTAGAGAATGGTGCATCCGGCCCGGTCAGCCGCCATTTTCGCGCGCTCGATCTTCGACCGCGCGTGAGAAAACAGGTCGGGGAAAAGGCGTCGGAACTCGCCGTCATGCGGGGTCAGCACATCATGCGTCCGCAAATGGCTGAACAGATGGTCCGCATCGCCTTCGAAACTGGTCAGCGCATCGGCATCGAGCACAAGCGCCGCCTCCCGGGCGGTGGCCGCGAAAACGAGCCGCCGGGTCGCCTCGCCAACCCCGCAGCCCGGACCGATGACGGCGGCTGTGGCGCGGCGGGCATCGAGCGCCTCAATCAGGTCTTCCGCGGCCTTCATCCGGTCCAGCATGACCGCGGTCAGGTGCATCGCATTGACCTGCAGCGCCGCGGGCGGGCTGAGCAGGGTGACGAGACCCGCCCCTGCACGCAGCCCGGCTTGTGCTGCCAGACGGGCCGCGCCGGTGGCGTCGGACGGACCGCTGACCACGCACAACCGCCCGCGCTGGTGCTTGTGGATGTGCCCGGGCGATAGCCGCGGCAAGTCGGGCCAGAGCGATGGATCATTGAGCGCAGCGACCGGGTCGGCTTCGCTCTCCCAACCCCGGGGAATGCCGATATCCGCGAGCACGACCTCCCCGCACAGCGACTTTCCGGGCTCGAGCACATGCGCCGGCTTGAGCCGGTGAAAGGTGACGGTGAGGTCGGCGGAGAAACTGCAGCCGCCATTCGCCCCGCTGTCACCGAACACACCGGACGGCACATCGATCGCGACAACCGGTGAATGCGTATCGACGATCCGGTGCGCCAGCTTGAACGGTTCCCCGGTCAGGGGCCGGGACAGGCCGGCGCCGAACAACGCATCGATGATCAGGCCCGCCTCGCCCGGCCGGACGTCAGCCAGGTCGATGACAGGGCCATCCCATCTCTGCAGCATCGCCGCCGCATCGCCCCGATAGTCTTCGCGGCGCCCGAAGAGTGCCACCGTCACCGGCCAGCCCTGTCCGGCCAGTTGCCGCGCAACCACGAAGCCGTCGCCGCCATTATTACCGGGACCACACAAAACCAGGGCTGGTCTCGGGCTCCAGCGGCGCCGGATTTCAGCGGCCACGGCCTGCCCGGCCGCTTCCATCAGGGTCAGGCCCGGCACACCGTTTCCGATCGCGAAAGAATCTGCAGCGCGATGGCCGTCCACGGAAAGAATTTTCGTTGCGGGGGGATGCATTTTGGTTTCAATTCCGTTTATGCTGCACATGCGTAAAAAGCAGGTTGGGTTGATTCTCGCCTGCACTGGCATAAGTCGTCAATCGCGAGCGGGGGCCCATGAAAAAGATCGAAGCCGTCATCAAGCCTTTCAAACTGGATGATGTGCGCGATGCGCTCCAGGAGATCGGGGTGCAGGGCATGACCATCACCGAGGCCAAGGGCTTCGGTCGGCAAAAGGGTCACTCCGAGCTTTACCGCGGCGCCGAATACGTCATCGATTTCCTGCCCAAGGTCAAACTGGAGATCGTGGCCCCGGAAGCCCGCGTCGAGGCGATCGTCGAAGCCATCCAGAATGCCGCCCGCACCGGGCGCATCGGCGACGGGAAAATCTTTGTCTCCCCGGTTGACCAGGCGATCCGCATCCGGACCGGCGAAGCCGACGAAAATGCCATCTAGGTCCGACTTCACCCCAAACTCATCTGTCCCCAGAAAGGGAGCCTGACTGCAATGTCAAAGGACATTCTCAAGAAAATCAAAGACGAAGACATCGAGTTCGTCGATCTGCGCTTTACCGACCCGCGCGGAAAACTCCAGCACGTCACGTTCGACGTTTCGATGGTCGACGAGGATTTCTTCGAAGACGGGGTGATGTTTGACGGCTCCTCGATCAATGGCTGGAAGGCCATCAACGAGTCCGACATGACGATGATGCCGGACGTGTCCAATGCCACCGTCGACCCGTTCTTCCAGAACAAGACGCTGGCCATGTTCTGCGACATTCTCGAGCCGGGCACGGGCGATGCCTATAACCGCGACCCGCGCACCACGGCCAAGAAGGCCGAGGCTTATCTGAAGTCCTCCGGCATCGGCGACACCGTGTTCGTCGGCCCGGAAGCCGAATTCTTCGTGTTCGACGATGTGCGTTGGTCGACCGACCAGCAGAACACGGGATTCGCCATAGATTCCGAGGAAGGCCCGTATAATTCCGGCCGCCAGATCGAAGGCGGCAATATGGGTCACCGCCCCGGGCCGAAGGGCGGCTATTTCCCGGTCCCGCCGATCGACAGCGGCCAGGACATGCGTTCCGAGATGCTGGCCGTGATGACCGAGCTGGGCCTCGAGCCGGAAAAGCACCACCACGAAGTGGCACCGTCGCAGCACGAGCTGGGGATGAAATTCTCCACGCTCACTCAGATGGCCGACCGCATGCAGGTCTACAAATACATCGTGCACAATGTCGCCCACGCCTATGGCCGCACGGCGACCTTCATGGCTAAGCCGGTCTGGAACGACAACGGCACCGGCATGCACGTTCACCAGTCGATCTGGAAGGATGGCAATCCGCTGTTCGCCGGCGACAAGTATGCCGACCTGTCCGAGACCTGCCTGTATTACATCGGCGGCATCATCAAGCATGCGCGCGCCATCAATGCGTTCGCAAACTCGACGACCAATTCCTACAAGCGCCTGGTTCCGGGTTTTGAGGCGCCAGTCCTGCTGGCCTATTCGGCCCGCAACCGTTCGGCCTCGATCCGGATCCCGTATTCGACCTCGCCGAAAGGCAAGCGGATCGAAACCCGCTTCCCCGACCCGGC
>CBDUFA010000026.1:0-9811 GCA_965366295.1 uncultured Hyphobacterium sp. | reverse complement strand
TTGAAGACTATATCGCCTGTGATGGCGGTGCGTCTCACTGATGGCCGGTTTCAGCGGACTCAAAGCGCTTTTCGTCAATTGCACGCTGAAGAAATCGCCCGAGACCTCCAATACGGACGGCTTGATGGCGGTCTCGAAAGCCATCATGGAAAAGCAGGGTGTTTCGGTCGATTCACTGCGCCTTGTGGACCATGAAATGGCTTTCGGGGTCTATCCCGACATGCGCGAACATGGCTGGGAAAAGGATGCCTGGCCGGACATCTGGCCGCGCGTTTTGGCGGCGGACATCCTGGTCGTGGGCACACCGATCTGGCTGGGCGAGGAGAGCTCGGTCTGCCGGGTGCTGATCGAGCGCCTCTATGCGATGTCGGGCCTGATGAACGACAAGGGCCAGTACATCTATTACGGCAAGACCGGTGGATGTGTCGTGACCGGCAATGAGGACGGGATCAAGCATGTCGCGATGTCCGTTCTCTATGCGTTGCAGCACATTGGCTACACGATCCCGCCGCAGGCCGATTGTGGCTGGATCGGCGAGGCCGGCCCGGGACCGTCCTACCTGGATGAAGACTCGGGCGGGCCGGATAATGCGTTCACGCAACGCAATACGACCTTCATGACGTGGAATCTGATGCACATGGCGCGGGCGCTGAAGGCGTCCGGCGGGCTGCCGTCTCACGGCAATTCGCGGCAGGACTGGGACCAGGGCGAACGCTTCGATCACCCGAACCCGGAATACCGCTGATCAGAGACCGAAGCTGTCGAGCTCGTCGCGGCTGAGCTCTGACAGGGCGAATTCGGCGGCAAGCCGTCCGGCATCGATGGTTTCCTCGAACCGCTTCCACTGGCGTAAATCGGTCTCGGTATCGGGCAGGACAAGCAGGTCGACCACTTCGCGGAAACTCTGGTGCTGGCCCACCATCACGCCGGCCGTCGCGGATCGCATCAGCAGGGAGGCGATGGGAGGCAATTCGTTGAAACCGTTTTGCCTTATCCAGCCCAGGAAGCCCGGGGCATCGCGGAAATCATCCGGATTGACGCCGGTCGCCCGGGTGACATCCACGCCGGCGCTGACACCGCGGTGTAAGGCTTTCATCTGCTCGGACGGGAAATTGGTGAACACCGCGCCATCCACCAGCACATTGCGGCCATCGATGACGGGCGGGAGGATTCCGGGGATGGCAATGGACGCGCGAAGCGCATCGCGCAGCCGGCCGCGGCGATGGATGAACGGCTTGCCGGTCGAGAGATTTGACGAAACGCAGAAATAGGGGCGGGCGAGATCGGATATCTCGACCTCGCCGAAATGCTCTTTCAGGCGCTCGTCAACGCGTTTTCCGCGCGCCAGCGAGATGACCGGCAAGTGCCAGTCGCCGAGCGGGTTGGACGAAACGAAGGCGTCATTGACCCGCTCGACCAGTTCCTCCTGCGACCATTCCAGGGCGACGCCGGCGGCGATGATGGCGCCCATGGACGCGCCGCCGATGAAGTCGAATTCAATGCCGGCTTTGCGAAACACGTCGATAGCGCCGATATGGGCATAGGCCCGGGCGCCACCGCCGGACAGGACCAGACCGACCGAGCGGCCCGCCAGCGTGCGCGCGAGCCGCTTGAGGTCGTCGGGCCGCTCCTGGCGCCAGTGAAACACACGCGCCGCCTCGGCGGCATCAGCCCATTCCTGCGGGCGCGAAGCCCGCCGGTCGCCGCCATGATGGACGAGAACAACGTCCAGCAGCTTCAGCCGGGCTGCCGGTGACGGATCGTCAGGCAGAAGCGGCGTGGATGGACGCGCATCGCCGCGTGCCAGCAGCCAGACACGGTCGGCGCGGCCCATGGCGCGGCGCGCCCAGTTGGTATCGCCCAGGCGCGCTGCGAGAATGACGACATGATGGTCGCGCTCCAGCTCGTCCAGCCTCGGCCCCTGCCAGTCTGCGGCTTCATCCCCGACAATGGCCGAGGTAACGCCGATGCGGGCGAGGGCGGTCTGCAATTCCTGTGCGCGATATTCGAGATCGATTGTCGGCGAGCAGGAGACAAGCGCGAAGACTTTCGGTTCCGATCCGCCGCGTTGCGGGCCGGAGCGCAGCCGGCGCAACATCATCTTGGATAATTCGCGCATCAGCGAGGCGTGCTTGTCCGCCAGCCGCTCGAACGAGGCGGTTGGCAGACGAACGATCTCGCTGTCGCGCATGGCATAGACGCTGGCCGAGTGGGGGCGTTCCTCGAGCATCGACATTTCGCCGACCGGCTCGCCGGCCCGGATATAGCCCAACAGGTTCGGCCGCCCCATCGCGCCATCGCGGAATGCCGCCAGCGCGCCGGATCTCAGGAGATAGAAGGCATCCGAGGGCTCGCCTTCCGCAAACAGCATATGGCCGGCCGGCAGGCAGAACCATTCGACCTCGTGTTCGACAGCCTTGAGCGCCGACTTGCCGACATCGTCGAAGAAACCGAGGAAGGAGAGATTCAGGACCATGCACCTTTAATGCGACGGAGCAGGCCGCCGCACAAGGCGTCTTCGCTGATCAGGCCTTGACGAAGAGGAAGGAAAAGCCCGCCGGGTTGTTGCCGGAGCGGGTCAGCACGGAAACGATGCTGCCGCCGGACGGAATGGGCCCTTCCGTGGTGGTGTTCATGGTCGCAAAGCCGTCGAATGTCGCGCCATTGAACGGCTGGCCGCAGCCCGTGAAGAAGCCGTTGAAACGAAGCTGGATCGCGAAAATGTTCAGCGCGGCGTCCTGCTGGGTGAGATCGCCGCTGAACGCACAATTGGTAAAACCGGGAACGAAGAATTCGCCATTGCTGATTTCGCCGGCTTCCGTGATCTCGAATTGTCCGACAATCGAATTGCCCGACCGGATATACCAGAGTCCCTCAGCATCCGCGGCCGTTGTTGCCCGGCGGTTGATCTCGCCGAGCCAGGTGCCGCGATACCGGCCGCGCTGTTGCACCGTGCCATAGGGATCGCCAAGCTGGATCGAGCTGGGTTGATATCGTCCGGCAATTCCGGTTTCCGCGGTGATCCCCGAAACCCAGTCCACGATTGCCAGGTCCCCGGTGGAATCGAACTGGATAAAGCTGTTGGGCGAATCAAGGCGCTGGTTGTCGACAGGCCGGAAGCCATGAGACACCCACTCGCCATGGCCACCGCCAAAGACGTTGCCATCGCCCCAGAAATAGAAATGTCCGTCGGGCAGAATACCCAGAATGCCGGTATCAAAACGCTCTGCCGAACCCCCGCGAGTCGCCACCGGTTCCTGGAAAAACACGGAGTAGACGCCGGCATTTGTCGCGGCGTTCGCGACATCGGGTGCGGTGAACGCCACGCTGGTCGATCCGACCGTGTAGCCCGATCCTGAATCGGTGAGCTGCAGCCGGACACGCAGAATATCGGGATAGAAGGGAATGCCGGCATCGTCCTGGCCCTGGGCGAAGACGGCGAAGGTCCTGACCTGGTTGGCGCCGAAATTCACGGTCAGTTGTTCGGCCGGTTCGGCCAGGCACTGGGCCTGTGCATCCGTTTCACAGACCGTGAAGGTCGCCAGTCCCTGCATGTATTGAGCATCCAGAGGGCGGACCACGACGTCGCCCGCATTGCCGATATTGACCGCTGCGACGGCCATCACGCCACGGCCACCGGCCCGGTTCATGCGGATCACGCCGTCGCCACTGGGCGTGGCGCTGATCGCGACGATGTCGGGCATGCTTCCGGATGCCGGGACAACCAGCGTGGCTGACAGATAGGGCAGGAACTCGGAATCACGTTCGTCACAGACGATGCGGGCCGAAACAAAGCCTTCCCACCCTGCGGCCGGCGGTGTGTAGGCAAGCAGGAAGCCTTGCGATTGTCCGGCGGCGATTGTCACCGGCGTGTCCGGTGTGCCCGTCAGCTGGTTGCCGCCGTCAACGGTCTGGTAGGCGAAATTCGCGCCGGGAAAGCTTTCCGGGTCGGGCCGGCAATTGTTGAGATCGGCGTTTCCGGAGTTGATGGCTGTGGCAAAAAACGTGACCGGATTGCCGGACGCCACGCCTGTGCGCGCTTCGGGCGCAATCGACGAGAAAAGCTGGGCATTTGCGGACGGTACAGCCAGGAAACAGGCAGCGAACAATGCGGCGGCGCGGAGCTTGAAGATCATTCTGAAGCCTCAGTATCTACCGGAAGTCGCAGCGCCGTTAGCATGGCCAAGCCCCGCGGCCAAATGCTTTCGCAGCAAGGGCGAAACCGGGCGGGACATTTCGTGTCAGTTCGATGTCAGTCGATATAGGCCCAGCTGTCGGCGCCATCGAAGGTCCGGACCGGGATTTCATCCGGCACCGGCGTGTCGGCGGTGTTGAAATTCAGCTTGATCAGCGCTTCAGGCTGCGACGGCAGGCTTTCCCAATGGGTGACAATTCCACAGGTGCCGCAGGCGACGAAGGCCTGCGTGCGGTCTCCGTGGATATATCGAACCGGTGGGGCGTCATATTCCAGCTTCACAGTCGCGACATCCGTCCGGCCCCAGTGCGCGCCCGCGCGCCGGCAATAGGAGCATGTGCAGCGGGTCAGCCATTGCGGCCAATCCCGGGCCTGCCAGCGGATGGCACCGCAATGGCAGCTGCCGGTGATCATGGCCGGCCCATGCGCTTGACCGGTGTGAGCGGCGAGAACTGGCCCTCGCGCTTTTCGCCCCGCGCGGTTATCGCCTCCATGATGTCGGTCGTGTTCCAGAGGCCGGCCTGGAGCGTCATGGCATGCTCGAGGCTGTCGGCGACGGAATGGTCCCGGGCGTAAAGGAAGGAGCGCTTTGTTCCGGAGATCGTCAGCGGTGCCTTGGCGGCGATCTTTTGTGCAATCTCGTCGACATGCTTGCGGAGCGCCGCCTCGTCCGGCAGCACGGCATTGTAGAGGCCGATGCTCTCAGCCCGCCCGGGCGTCAGGTTTTCGCCGGTATAAGCCAGTTCGCGGGCGATTCCCTCCGGGACGAGCTTCGGCAGGCGCTGCAAGGTGCCGACATCGGCGAACATGCCGATATTGGTCTCCTCGATGCGGAGCCACGCATCCGCCGTTCCAAAGCGCATATCGCAGGCGCAGACCATGTCGACACCGCCACCGACGCAGGGCCCCTGGATGCTGGCGATGACGGGAAAGCGGGCTTTCTCGAAGGCGGTAAAGCTGTCTTGCAGGGCAAGCGCCGCGGTCATGAAGGCTTCGCGTTGCGATGCCGTTTCCGTGCCGAGCGCATTCGGATTGGTGAAAACGGATATATCCATTCCCGCCGTGAAAACCGGCCCCTCGGCCTCGAGGATCAGGACGCGTGTTTCCCCGCCATCCGACAGTTTGCCAATCGCATCGGGCAATTCGGCCCAGAATTCCGGCGTCATCGTGTTGCGCTTGTCGGGCCGGTTCAGGCGGATCCGGGCAATCGGACCGTCATTGGACAGGGCGAAACTGGAATAGGACATGAAAAAGGCTCCCCGGTTGCCCGGAGAGCCTTTCCGCTGGCGCTTACAAGCGCAAGTGCAAAACGCCGGTCAGCCTTCCGGCAGATAGTCGAGCGAATCCACCCATTCGAACTCGACCGCGTCCTGGAAGAACTGGTCGAGCAGGAATTTATGGCCGGAACCATAGATGACGAGGATGCGGTCGCCGGGTTCCGCAATCTGCGCGATTTGCGCGAAGATATGGAGATTGCGTCCCCACCAATGGGTCATCTCGTCCGCACCCGCCGGTGATTCAACCGAGCCCATTTGCGCGAGCGTCAGATAGATATTGTGACCTTCAAGGAAGGCGGGCGTGTTATAGGCGCGAAGCCGCTCGCCGACCGAAACCTCTGGCCGGTTCAGCCGGGCATCCAGGGCCTCGATCTCGGCGCGCAGGCCGGGCAGGCGTGCCATCAGATGGTCCTGCCCATTGGCCTCCGCAGCGCCCATCATGGCGCCAAAGTCCATGTCGCTCTGATAGTCGGCCGCATAGATGTGGTCGTGGCCCAGCCGCGCCGCGAGCCGCATGCCGATCTGCTGGCGTTCATTGACGGTCAGCTCGTGTTCTCCGGACAAATAGGCCTGATAGCTTTCATTGAAGCGGCCTTCCGCCTCAGGACCGAGCTCCACCACGATCTTGGTCGGATTGTAGGCGGCGAGCGCTTCGGCGAGCGCGTCCATTTCCGCCTGGCGTTGATCGGAGAAATAGTTGTCGACCTCGGAATTGACGTAATCCGATCCACCGCCCGAGAAGTGGAAGGTGCCGAGGATCATCACCTCCGGCGTATCGGTTTGTGCCTGCGCCGCGACCGGCAGCGACAGGGCGAGGCAAAGAGCTGAGAATAGCTGTTTCATGATCGTTCCTGTTTTTGCGGTCCCGACCAATGGATGCGGGCGAGGCAGGGATCGGATGCAAGCCGGGCATTGCGCCGCAGCCTCCACCCGGCTTAATTGGCGGCCAAGCGAGCGGGGCGAGCGATGAGCCGACTGACGACATCTGCGGATACGAAATCGGAGGCCTACAAGGCCAACCGGAAAGCCATGCTGGGGCTGATCGACGCGTTGCGATCGAAAACCGCGGAAGCAGCGCAAGGCGGATCGGAGCGTGCCCGCGAGAAACACCTGTCACGCGGCAAGCTTCTGCCGCGGGACCGCGTCGAGCGCTTGCTGGATCCCGGTTCGCCCTTCCTCGAGATCGGCGCACTGGCGGCCAATGGCATGTATGAAGGCAATGTCCATGGCGCGGGCATGATCGCCGGTATCGGGCGCGTGTCCGGCCGCGAAGTGATGATCGTGTGCAATGACCCGACCATCAAGGGCGGCGCCTATTATCCGATGACGGTGAAGAAGCATTTGCGGGCGCAGGAAATCGCGATGCAGAACCGGCTGCCCTGCGTCTACCTGGTCGATAGTGGCGGGGCGAACCTGCCGCACCAGGCAGAGGTGTTTCCCGACCGCGAGCATTTCGGCCGGATTTTCTACAATCAGGCCCAGATGTCCTCGATGGGCATCCCGCAGATTGCCTCTGTCATGGGATCGTGTACGGCAGGCGGCGCCTATGTGCCGGCGATGTCGGATGAAACCATTATCGTACGCAAGCAGGGCACGATTTTCCTGGGCGGGCCGCCGCTGGTGAAAGCCGCGACCGGTGAAGTGATCTCGGCGGAAGATCTGGGCGGCGCGGACGTGCATGCGCGCCAGTCGGGCGTCGCCGACCATTATGCGATGGACGATGAGCACGCCCTGTTCCTGGCGCGGCGGGTTGTCGGCACGCTGAACACCAACAAGTCGCATCATCTCGATATCGCCGAGCCCCGCGAGCCGGATTTCGATCCGGACGAGTTGAACGGCGTTGTCCCCACGGATCTGAGAACTCCCTATGACGTCCGCGAAGTGATTGCGCGGATCGTGGACGGTTCGGAGTTCGACGAGTTCAAGAAGCTGTTCGGCGAAACCCTGGTCTGCGGGTTTGCGCGGCTGCACGGCATGCCCGTGGGCATCATCGCCAATAACGGCATCCTGTTCTCGGAAAGTGCCCAGAAGGGCGCGCATTTCATCGAGCTGTGCGCGCAGCGGAAAATCCCGCTCATCTTCCTGCAGAACATTACCGGCTTCATGGTCGGTTCGAAGTACGAGGCCGGCGGGATCGCCAAGGACGGTGCCAAGCTGGTGACAGCGGTATCCTGTTTTGCCGGACCGAAGATCACGGTGATCATCGGCGGTTCCTACGGGGCCGGCAATTACGGCATGTGCGGCCGCGCCTACTCTCCGCGCTTCCTGTTCATGTGGCCGAATGCACGGATATCCGTGATGGGCGGCGAGCAGGCCGCCAGCGTGCTGGCCACGGTGAAGCGCGATGGCATGGAATCGCGCGGCGAGACGTGGTCGCCGGAAGACGAGGATGCGTTCAAGCAGCCGATCCGTGACCTCTATGAAAAAGAGGGCTCGCCCTATTATTCTACGGCCCGGCTCTGGGATGACGGCATCATAGCGCCGTCCGATACCCGCCGCGTGCTGGCGCTTTCGCTGTCGGCGGCGATGAACGCGCCCTTCGAGGACACGAAGTTCGGCGTTTTCCGGATGTAGGCCTGCGCGGCCACGCCGCATCTTTTCAGCGCCACCCGGTGTGATATTTTCCTTACACACTGTAGGGAAAACGACGAATGACACGGATTTGCGTCATTGATGGCCACCCCGATACGGCTTCCGGCCATTTTGTATCCGCGCTCTGCGATGCCTATGCGGAAGGGGCTGATGCCTCGGGTTTCGAGGTTTCCCGAATCCGGATCGCCGAGCTCGATGTCGTGCTTCTGAAATCCGCGGCGGAGTTCGACACGCCGCCGGCAAAAGCCATCTGCGAGGCGCGCGAGAAGATTGAGGCGGCCGAGCATATCGTCTTTACCTTTCCCTTGTGGATGGGCTCCATGCCGGCTGTTTGCAAGGCGTTCTGGGAGCAGGTCGCGCGGGGGAAATTCCTGCTGGATACAGGCGATAAGCCCGATCAATGGCCGCAGCAGAAGCTGAAAGGCCGGACAATCCGGATCATCGTGACAATGGGCATGCCGGCCTTTGCCTATCGCTTTTTCTTCGGGGCCCACAGCGTGAAGGCGATTGAAGCCGGAATCTTCCGGATGTCCGGCTTCCGGCGTATCCGGCACACACTCTTCGGTGGCATTGGCGCCGTCGATGACAAGGCCCGGTCAGCCGCGCTGGACAAGTGCCGCGTGCTGGGGGAGCGTGCTGAGTGACCGTCTAATGTGAACGAATTGACACAAATATCTCCTCTCACGCGAGTAGGGTTGTCAGGCGCCGATTTTCCTAAGAAAGTTTTAACAAAGCGTCCTTTCTGGGGTATTGTATTGGGGCGTGGGCGAAACCGAGGGGAATAACGCCATGGAATTTCTTGATACTGCGCGCGGCTGGCTGGATCAGGCGTATGCGTTCTTCGAGCCGGGTTTGATTGAATTTGCAGGTATGGATGGAGCGGTGAACTGGATGCCGTTCCTGATCCAGTTCGGCGTGATTGCACTGGTCCTGGCCATTCTGCTGCGCTCGGCCGGCGCCATCCTGATTTTCACCATCGTCGGTGTCATCATTCACGTCATCGTCGATGTCGTAATGCCGATGGTCCGCGGTGGCGGCATGGGCGATTTCGATTTCGGTGCCTTTGCCGGGAATTTCACCGACGTGACCTATCTGAAGTATCTGGGTGCGTTGGCGATTGCCTATTTCTTCGGCATCCTGATCCTGGGTGGGATCAAGGGCATGCTGTTCCGCGGCGACTGATCCGCGCGGAAATCCGAAACAGAAGGCCGCCGGTTCTCTGGACCGGCGGCCTTTTTCGTTGGACGATCCGGTATGACCGAAACTTTCCGCGTTCACCCTGTCTGCCCGGTGACCGATATGGCGCGAAGCCTGGCCTTCTGGCGTAGCCTCGGATTCGAGCTGTCCTTTGCCGACCGGCAACCGCCGGAACATGCGGATTATGCCGGCGTGCGCCGCGGCGATCTCGAGCTTCACCTCCAGACATTCACCAGAGAACAGCTGGGCTACACCCAGACCATGGCCATCCGCATCGAGACCGATGCCGTTGAAACACTCCATGAGGCCTGGAAGAACAAGGGCGTCATCACGGCTCCGCTGGAGGTGAAACCATGGAGAAATTACGAGTTCGGTTTTTACGATCCTGACAACACCCCCTTTTTCTTTTACCGGGAGACGGGCTAGAGGATAGAAAACCCCAGCTGGAGCCGTTGCCATGTCCGATCCCGTTCTTCTCGATGTCACTCCCGGCGAACTCGCCGTCATCACCATCAATCGTGCGGACAAGAAAAACGCGTTCGACCGCGAG
>CBDUFA010000025.1:0-9871 GCA_965366295.1 uncultured Hyphobacterium sp. | reverse complement strand
CACATCGCCCACCCCAACAGCCGCCCCGTCCTTCACGCTGACCACCGCATTGGCGACCGGTGCCCCGTCGGGCGTATGCACGATCACCTCCACATCCGCTGCAAATGCGGCTGTCGAAAGCGCGATCGCTGTCAGCAGGGCGAGTTCTATCCGCATCGCCTAGCGCGTCACCACTTCGCCATGCATGGGCGCGAGCAGGGCCAGCAGGCGGTTCTGCGAGCGGAATGGAATGCCCTCGGCCTCCATGGCCAGCTGCAGGTTTTCCACCAGCGCGTTGAACTCGGCCGTGGTGATGCCGTGGTCGGTGTGAACCGATGTCATGTCGCGGCCTGTATAGTCGCACGGCCCGCCCAGCAGATAGCAGAACTGTTCCACCAGGGTCCGGCGCAGGCGAACCCAGTCGGAGGCCCGGAAAATGCCTTCGATACGTGCATCCGCCTGGATGTTCACGATCAGCCGGTCGACCACGCGCTCAATGCCGTCATGGCCGCCGAAAGCGTCGTAGACGGCTGTATTGGCGAGCGGATCGGCGCCGGCATTCTCATTGCGCACCTCATAGGGATCGACGGGCAGTTCGCCGGGATGGTCCTGCGCCAGGGCGGGCCCGCTAAGCAGCAGCGGGGCAAGGGCGAGAAAGAAAAGTCGGGTCATCACGGACTCCCTAGAAACCGGCCTGGATGGACAGATAAAGGCCGCGCTGGTCATCGAAGGTCGCGATCGACCCGAGATCGGCATAGGCGGCCGCAATCGAGACATGTTCATTGATGGCGTAGGCGGCGAAGATGTCGAACCAGTCGTCTTCGCGGGCAAAGGCCAGATTGTCGGGATGGAAGCGGTATTCCGCGCCGACGAGCAGGCGGCGCGTCAACAGGATGCCGACGGAGAACTCCGCCTGAAGCGTCCGGTCCGCCTCAAGATTTCCGCCAAAGCCCAGAAGGCCGTTCTGGTTGGCGCGCGTGTAGCGAAGCGTCGCATTCAGAACGAGGCTATTGGCGAGATCGATGCGCGTCGCGCTGACATAGATATCAATGTCGGAATCGTCCCGGGCGCCGACTGCGCGGACAATCGCGTCGCGATTGGCGTCCTTGTACTGGATCCCGATGGCCACTTGCGGCAGCCAGCTGTCCTGGCCGTAAACGGCATCGCCGAAAAGCCGGAGCTTGGCGCCGAAAACATCCTGTTCGAAGGTGAAGTCCTGGCCCAGGCCGAGCGCGGCCCCCGCATCGCGCGTGTCGAAACGCTGGCGGGTGTAGGACAATTCGAACCGGTCGTAGAATCCGACAGCAACGCCATAGGTGTTCACCGTGAAATCGCTGAGAAAGACGGCGCTGGTATAGGCGGTGCCGCCAATGCCGCGGTCGGTCTCATTGCCGGTGATCAGCGCCCAGGGAACGATACCGCCACCACCGGCGCCTTCCACATTGCTGATCCCGCGGGTGAGCAGCAGCTTGCCCCCGGTTTCGAAAGACGGCAGCGATTGTGCGCTGGCGGCAGCTGGCAAGGCGATGCTCAGCGCGAAGCCGGCCGCACACATGAAACGAGAAAGCATGAGAATCCCCGGAATCCACTATGGTTGCCACACAGCTAACCATTCGCGGGCAAGATCAGGGCGCACTCCTTTCCAGAGCTTAAAGCCCTATATAATTTGGGGTTTATCGGCATTGTCGAGCTGCTCCCGCTTTCGCGGTCAATCTTGCCGATTGCTCACTTGTCGACGGCAGATTCTCCCGTATCTACGGAGCTGGAAGATTTCCCGGGAGGTATTCATGCTGATGAAATGGTTGAGCGGCGCCTTGATCGCTTTGGCACTCATGGCCGGTCCGGCACGGGCTGATATTCACTTCGAGCCGGCAGGGCTGCCGGAGGGCGGCATTCTGGTCGTGCCGGTGGGGGGCGATCTCGTGGTACCGGATGTCGGGATCGATGATACGGACGCGGCCTATATCGGCCGGGCACTGGCGGCGGCAGGATTTTCCGGCGAGGCCGGCGCGATGACGACGATTTACGCAATCGGCGCATTCGACGAAATCATCGTGGTGGGGATTGATGGGCTTGATCGCGCCGCCGCCGAAACGCTGGGTGGAAACCTGATCAATCGTTCGCGGGACGCCGAAGCGGCTATCGCGATCGCCTGGCCGGAAAGTCTGGAGACCACAACGGCCCTGAGCATGGCTCTGGGTGCCGGACTCGGTGGTTACCGCTTTGATCGCTACCTGTCGGATGCGTCCGGATACGATCCGGAGATCACTTTTTTCCTGGCGGATGCCGAGGATGCGGAAACGGCATTCAATGCCCATCACGCGCCGATCATCGAGGCCACCGCCTTCGCGCGCGACATGATCAACGCGCCGGGCAACGAGGTCTATCCCGAGGTCTTCGTGGAACGCACGCTCGCTGCATTTGACGGCGAGCAGAACGTCAATATCCGCGTGCTGGATGTCGACGACATGACGCGCCTGGGCATGGGTGCGATTCTCGGAGTGGGGCAGGGATCGTCCCGCCCGCCACGGCTGCTGATTGTCGAGTATATGGGCGGGGAAAGCGGCGAAGCGCCGATTGCCTTCGTTGGCAAGGGCGTGACGTTCGACACCGGCGGCATTTCCATCAAGGGGAATGATGGCATGTGGCGGATGAAATACGATCTCGCCGGAGCGTCGGCCTCGGTGGCCGCCGTGCTCGCGCTGGCCCGGCGCGATGCCGGTGTCAACGCGATCGCCGTGGCGCCCCTGGTCGAGAACATGCCCTCGGGAACCGCACAGAGGCCCGGCGATGTGGTCACCACCATATCCGGCCAGACGATCGAGATTTTCTCGACCGACGCTGAAGGCCGCCTCATCCTGGCCGATGCCGTGCGCTACACGCAGGATCAGTACAATCCGTCCCTGATGATCGACATCGCGACGCTGACGGGCTCCGTGCGGGTGGCGCTGGGCCGCGAATATGCGGGGCTGTTCTCGCGGCATGACGCTGTCGCGGCGCGTGTCATGGCGGCAGGAGAAGACGTCGGCGAAGTGCTCTGGCGGCTGCCGCTTGATCCGTCCTATGCCGACGATATCCGCTCGCCCATAGCCGATATCCGTAACACGGGTGGCGACGGCGCCGGTGCGGGAATTGGCGCCCAGGTCATCGGGACCTTTGTCGATGAGGACACGATGTGGGCCCATATCGACATGGCTGGCGTTGGCTGGGCCTTCGCCGCGACACCGACAACGCCGGAGGGGGGCATTGGCTGGGGGGTGCGCCTGTTCGATGCGATTGCCCGGCAGGAAGAAGCCCGCGACTAGCATTCGCCGCCAAATCTTCCTAAATCGGCAAGCCGCGTTGCACAGCAGCGCGGCTTGTTCTTGTTCGGAAAGAGTGGTTTCAAACCCGCTCCTCTAAAAACCTCCAACGGTAATCGCCATGACCCAGAATTTTCCCACGCTCTCCTCGCCCGTCTCCCTGCCGGAGATCGAGCGGGAAATCTTGGACTTCTGGGCCGCCGACAAGACGTTCGAGGCCTCGGTCGAGCAGCACCCGGAAAACGACCAGTTCGTCTTCTATGATGGCCCGCCCTTCGCCAACGGCCTGCCGCACTACGGCCACTTGCTGACCGGCTTCGTGAAAGACGTCATCCCGCGCTACCAGACGATGAAAGGCAAGCGCGTCGAGCGCCGCTTCGGCTGGGACACACACGGCCTTCCGGCGGAATTGTCGGCGGAAAAGGAAATCGGTGTGTCCGGCCGCAAGGCGGTGCTGGATCTCGGTATCGACAAGTTCAATTCGGCCTGCCGCACGGCCGTGCTGCGCTATACCGAGGACTGGGAGGAATATGTCCGCCGCTCGGCACGCTGGGTCGACACCAAGAACGCCTACAAGACGCTCGACCTGTCTTTCATGGAAAGTTGTATCTGGGCGTTCAAGCAGCTCTACGACAAGGGGTTGGTCTACAAGGACTACCGCGTCGTGCCCTACAGCTGGGCCGTGGAATCCCCGCTTTCGAACTTCGAAACGCGGCTGGACAATTCCTATCGCATGCGCACCGACCCGGCGATCACGGTCGGCTTCCCGCTGACCGATGGCACTGGTCTGCTCGAAGGCGCGCGCATCCTGATCTGGACCACCACGCCCTGGACCCTGCCGTCCAACCTCGCAGCGGCGGTCGGCGAGGAGCTGACCTATGCGGTGATGGGCAATGGCAGCGACAAGGTCGTGCTCTCGGTCAACGGGCTGGAAAAATACAAGAAGGAACTCGAGGGCTATGAAAAGCTCGGCGAGGTCAAGGGCATCGATCTCAAGGGTCTGCACTACACCCCGCCCTTCGACTATTTCCTGAACCAGGAAAACGCCTTTCAGGTGTTGTCTGGCGATTTCGTCGAGGATTCCGACGGCACGGCCATCGTTCACATGGCGCCGGGCTTTGGCGAGGACGATCTGAAAGCCTGCCGCGAGGCCGGCATCGGCGTGGTGGTACCGGTTGATCACACCGGCAAGTACACCAGCGCGGTCTCGGACTATGAAGGCATGATGGTGTTCGACGCCAACAAGCCGATCATCCAGCGGCTGAAGGATGAGGGCAAACTCATCCGCCATGACACGATCGACCACAATTATCCGCATTGCTGGCGCACTGACGAGCCGCTGATCTACAAGGCGGTCGAGAGCTGGTATCTGGAAGTCTCGAAATTCCGTGAGCGCATGGTCGAGCTGAACCAGCAAATCGACTGGACGCCGGCCCATGTGAAGGACGGGCTGTTCGGCAACTGGCTCGCCAATGCCCAGGACTGGAATATCTCGCGTTCGCGTTTCTGGGGCACACCGATCCCGGTCTGGGTCTCCGACGATGCCAATTATCCGCGCGTTGATGTCTATGGATCGATCGAGGAATTGCAGGCCGATTTCGGCACCGAGGTGACCGATCTCCACCGCCCCTATGTCGATGACCTGGTGCGCCCGAACCCGGATGATCCAACCGGCAAGTCGATGATGCGCCGCGTCGAGGACGTGTTCGATTGCTGGTTTGAGAGCGGCTCCATGCCCTATGCGGCGGTGCATTACCCGTTCGAGAACAAGGACTGGTTCGAGGCCAATTTCCCGGCAGATTTCATCGTCGAATACGTCGCCCAGACGCGCGGCTGGTTCTACACGCTGATGGTGCTGGGCACGATGCTGTTCGATAGCCCGCCCTTCAAGTCGGCGATCTGTCATGGCGTGGTGCTCGACGAGCACCGGCAGAAGCTTTCCAAGCGGCTGCGCAACTATCCCGACCCGCTCGAATTCTTCGACGAATTCGGCTCGGACGTGATGCGCTGGTTCCTGATCTCGTCGCCGGTCCTGACCGGCGGCGATCTGCTTGTGCCCAAGGAGGGCCGCGATGTGGCAGCCGTGCAGCGCGAGGCCATCTCGCCGCTGGTCAATGCCTATACCTTCTTTGCGCTCTACGCGAACCTGGAAGACCGGCGTCCGGAACTGGTCACCGCCGCGTCCGATCCGCTGGACAAGTACATCCTCACCAAGACGGGCGAGCTGGCCGCGACTGTGGCCGAACGCCTCGATGCCTACGATGTGCCCGGCGCCTGCCGCGAGACCAAGGCGTTCATGGATGCACTGACCAACTGGTATATCCGCCGCTCGCGCGCCCGCTTCTGGGGCGGTGAGGGCGAGGCCGGGGACCCGGCCGCCTTCGACACGCTCTACACCGTGCTGGTTCGCGTCTCGCAGGTGGTTGCCCCGCTGATGCCATTGCTGGCGGAAAAGCTCTACAAGAGCCTGACCGGCGAACGCTCGGTGCATTTGACGGAATGGCCGGCCGCGAACCTCTTTCCGCAGGACCATGACCTGGTTTCGGTGATGGACCGGGTCCGCGAAGCCTGCTCGGCGACGCTGGCCGTGCGCGAGCGCTTCCGTCTGCGGGTCCGCCTGCCGCTGAAATCACTGGTTGTCGCGCATCCCGAAGCGACCAGCCTGGAGCCCTTTGCCGGCCTGATCGCCGACGAGGTCAATGTCCGCGACGTGATCTTCGCCGAGGACCTCTCCAAATATGGCGAGCTGCAGATGAAGGTGAACCCGGTCATCGGCCGCCGCCTCGGCGCGAAGATGAAGGATGTCATGGCGGCCTCCCGCCAGGGCGATTTCAGCCTCAATGACGACGGCACCGCTCTCGTCGCTGGCGAAACGCTGGGCCCGGACGATTTCGAGATGCGCCTGGAAAGCGCCGAAGGCACCGCCGCCGAACCTTTCGACAAGGTTGGCGCGGCGGTTCTGGACGTTTCCGTTGACGAGGACCAGGAGCGCGAAGGCCTCGCCCGCGACCTCATCCGTGCCATCCAGAATGCGCGCAAGGATGCCGGTTTTGACGTGTCCGACCGGATCGTGATCGGCGTCGAGGGCGATAACGATGTCGCGGCGGCCATCGCGGCCCATGGCGACATGATCAAGGCGGAAACACTGGGGCTGGAACTCGGCGCGCTGGGCGAGGGCTTCACCACCGACGCCAAGCTGACGGGCCAGACGGTGAAGCTTTCCGTGGCGAAAGCCTAGGACAGCTTCGTCAATTCCCGGATCGTCAGCAGGCCGTCGACGGACGCTTCGCCCTTTTCGGCGGAGAGGTCCGCCGTGGCATGTGCCAGCGCGGCGTAAAGCGCTGCAAGCTCGCCATCGGCATGGCCCAGCTTTTTAAGGTGCCGCGCAACGGTCAGGGCGTCGCCGCGCGCAACCGGGCCGGTGAGGGCGGCGGCGGGGCCGTTTTCCAGCACCGCTTCCAGTGTATCGCGAAGGATCGGCCCGGTGATCGCCAGCCCGTCCTCTCGCGGCACGCCAGCCTGTGCGAAGGTTTCGAGCCCGGCCTGCACCAGTGTCGGCAAATGATTGGCCATGAACACGATCGCGGCGTGATAGAGTGTGCGGTCGGTCGTGTCCGGCAAATCCAGCGTCTGTCCGCCGATCGCCGCAAAGGCTTCCGCCAGCTCGACTCGCGCGGTCGCCTCGCCCTGCAGGGTCACCATGGTCCCGGAAAAGGTTTTCGCCGAACGCGCGGGATCGGAAAACGCCTTGACCGGATGCGCGCAGGCGCAGCGGACATTCCTGCCGGCCAGCGGTTCGAACAGGTCCGGACCCTGCGCGCCCGACGTGTGCGCGATAATCGCGCCGGGTTTCAGATCTGACAGGGCCAATTGGGTGATGACGTTGTCGAGCGCCGGGTCCGGCACGGAAACGAGGACGACATCAGCCTCTGCCAGTGATCCGCCGGGCAGGCCGGCGCCGATGAAGTCTGCAGCCGCGCGCGCCGTTTCGTCATGGCCTGAAATCAGCGCACCGATCCCGAAAACGCCCCCCTCGTGAAACAGCCGCGCCAGAGTCCGCCCGACCTTGCCCGGCCCGATGACGGCGAGCTGTTTCATCAGCTTTTGAGGCGTCCGGGGAGCCAGCTGGCGGGATCGGCCTGGGCCTGCTCGCCAGCGCCGAGGTCTTTCACCTCGTGGGGCTCACCGGCAAACCAGAAATACGGGATTTCCTTGCGCTCGGCATAGCGGAACTGGTTCTTCAGCTTGGCCGCCTCGTGATAGACCTCGACATTGATGCCCCGCGCCCGCAACTGGTTGGCGAGCGCATCGAGTTCCAGCACATCGCTTTCCGGGAAACGTGCGATCAGCACGTCGGTCGGCGAAGCGCGTTCGCCGGTGATCACGCCTTCCTTCACCAGCTTGGCAAACAGACGGGTCAGGCCGATGGAAATGCCGACTCCGGGCACGTCCTTCTTGATGTAGGCGCCCGCCAGGTCGGCATAGCGCCCGCCAGCGCAAATCGTCGAATACTCCGGATAATCAATCAGCTGCGCTTCGTAGACGACGCCGGTATAGTAATCGAGCCCGCGCGCAATCCCCAGATTGGCCTCGACCACGCAATCGCCCCTGTTGGCCGCGTTCAGCCGCGCCATCACGGTTTCCAGCTCGGCGAGGCCTTCCTCGAAAAGGTCATTCGATACGCCCAGCTTGCGGGCTTCGGCGGCAAACCCGTTGTCTGTCGAGCGGATCTGCGCCAGCGCCAGGCAGGCTTTTGCCTTGTCGCTTGCGAGGCCGATTTCCTCGACCAGGATGCGTTCGATCTCGGCCGGCGGCAGCTTGTCGATCTTGTCGACAACGCGGATCACATCGGCCGCGTTCTCGATGCCCAGCCCCTGGTAGAAGCCGACCAGGATCTTGCGGTTGTTCAGCATGAAACGGATCGGCCCCGCCCCAATCGCGTTCAGGGCCTGCATCGCGACCAGCGGGATTTCGGCGTCGAAATCATGGCTGATCGTGTCCTGGTCGAAGACGTCGATATCGCATTGCAGGAATTCGCGGAAACGGCCTTCCTGCGGGCGTTCGCCGCGCCAGACCCGCTGGATCTGGTAGCGCTTGAACGGGAAGGTCAGCGCATTGAAATGCTGGGCGACATAGCGCGCGGTCGGCACGGTCAGGTCAAAGTGCAGGGCCAGTCGGGCTCCTTTGTCCTCGCCTTCGGCGTTCAGCCTTTGCAATCCGTAGATTTCCTTGTCGACATCGCCGCCCTTGGCCGCCAGCGTCTCCACCTCTTCCACGGACGGCGTCTCGATATTCACATAGCCATGGCGTTCGAACACGGTGCGGATCGTGTCGATCCAGCGTAGTTCGGCCCGGCGGATATCGGGCGTGTATTCCGGGAATCCGCTGATGGCGCGGGCTTTGGCGATGGGCTTGGCTTTGTCGGACACTTTAAACCGGGCTCTTCAGGCTTTATCTGATTGAGGCGATAGCCTTGGAAGGGTCTGTCTGTCCACTCCTCGGCATGCTTGACGCGGCATATAGGGCTTCTATAACCCGCGTCCTGTTTTGTGGCGGCTGTAGCTCAGCTGGTAGAGCACTCGGTTGTGATCCGAGCGGTCGCGGGTTCAAGCCCCGTCAGTCGCCCCATTCACTCCCCCGCATTCTCCGCCTCAATTTCCTCGCGCAGCGCTTCGAGTTCGAGCCAGCGTGTTTCACTGGAATCCAGCTCGTCCTGGGCGGCGGCCAGCCGTTTCGAGGCCACGTTGAACCGTTCTGGATTACTGGTGAACAGGGCCGGATCTGCCAACTCGGCTTCCAGCGCCGCGATCTCGCGGGTCAGCGCGTCGATTTCGCCAGGCAGTTTTTCAAGCGCATAGCGGTCCTTGTTGGCCATCTTGCGCTTTTCCGGCTTCACCGCGATGGTCGTCGAGGATTTCGGGGCGCCGCCGGATTTTACCGCCTTGCGCGCCGCAACATCTTCGCCACGCTGGGCCATCATGTCGGAATAGCCGCCGGCATAGACCTGCCACTTGCCGCCGCCTTCCGGCGCGATCACTCGCTCCGCGATCCGGTCGAGGAAATCCCGGTCGTGCGTGATCAGGATCACCGTGCCTTCGTAATTGGCGATGAAGTCTTCCAGCAGGTCGAGGGTTTCCAGGTCGAGATCGTTTGTCGGCTCGTCGAGCACCAGCACGTTTGATGGCCGCGCCAGCGCCCGCGCCAGCAAAAGGCGCGCCTTTTCCCCGCCCGACAGGGTTTCCACCGGCGTGCCGGCCTGTTCCGGACGGAACAGGAAGTCCTTCATATAGGCCATGACGTGCTTGGTCTGGCCGCCGACCTCGACCATGTCGCCGCCGGGCGAGAGCGCGTCTTTCACCGTCCAGTGCGGTTTCAGCGCGGCGCGATGCTGGTCCAGCGTGGCAATTTCCAGATTGGTGCCGAAGCGGATCTCGCCGGCATCCGGTTCCAGCTCTCCCGTCAGCATTTTCAACAGCGTGGTCTTGCCCGCGCCATTGGGGCCGATCAGCCCGATCTTCTCGCCCCGCTCGATACGGATCGAGAAATCGCGCACCAGCACGTTTTCGCCATACGCCTTGGCCAGGCCGATG
>CBDUFA010000024.1:0-9894 GCA_965366295.1 uncultured Hyphobacterium sp. | reverse complement strand
AATCCGGTATTCACCTCGAGGGGATAAAGATGGCTGATTACGAGCGCGGCACGATGGACATTTCCGAGCAGAGCCGCACCTTCTCCAGCTTCATGGGCATGTCGGTCTGGTTTGGCGGGCTGACGGCCCTGACTGTCCTGTTCCTGGCCCTGACCTTTGCCGCCCATGCCGGCTGGATGGTTGCGCTGATCATCACCACCATCGTCGGCATTGCCATGGGCCTGGCGCTCAAGCTGAAGGCGGGCTGGTATGCCACGGTGATCGGCTTTGCCGCGATCTGCTTCCTTTCGGCTGTCCTCGCGACCCTGTTCGGAATGATGCTGGGCTAGCCTCCGGCTGGCTGCTGCAGGCGCAAATCGAAAATCCGCGTATCCGCATCCGGGTCGGTCGGATCGACTGACAGGCTGAAACGGACCGACAATTCGGGGGCGGTGAAGAAGGCTTCCTCGATCGTGCTGGCCACGATCACGGTCTTGTAGCTGCCTTGCTGGACACCGGTTTCCGACAATGGTCCGAAGAAGGGGTGGTTGCGGCAAGCTTCGTTATCGAGAATCCGCAGCGTGACAACCATCGCGGCATCCACGAAAAGCGCTTCCAGCCCGGGCGCGATCTGTTCCGGCGAAACGAAAATCTCGATCTCGCATCCGTCTGCGATAAGCAGATTGATGGTTTCACCTGCCGAGTCGGCGACGATTGCGGTGAGCTCGGATGGCTCAAAGCCATCTGAAAATATGCCGCGCGCTTCGAGATAGGTGATCTGGTCGACCAGGCTCCCGAGTCGCTCGCTGCGCTGGGATTGCGCACTTGGCGAAACGGTGACGGAAAAAGCATCGCCGGCATCGAAGAATTCCGGCTGCCCGGCAATCTGTTCGCCCGGCGTATCGCTGATCGTGCACCGGCCGCCCGTTACTGGCCGCAGTGAACAGCTGATGCGGTCATCCGTCACGACATAATAGTCATTTGCGCGGCTATCGTCGCCCTGGCGGGTGTCTAGAAAGGTCATGCGGGTAATGTCGAAGCCTTCTTCCGGCGCCACACACGGATCGCCGCACGGCGGCCCCCATTCAAAGAGAATGGGCTGATCGACCAGCTCGGTGAAGGCGCCGCGATCCACCGGTCGGACGAGTGTCCCGTAGCCGGTTCCATCGGGCGAAAAGCTGATCGACGCACGCTCAAGCGTTTGTCCCTCGGCATCGGCGTCATTCCGCAAGTCGCCGATGAATTGTCCCCAGAGGCTGTCGAGCGGCACCAGGGTAATGTCGGGATCAAACCCGCCGATCGCCGCCCGCGTGGCGCTCTCGCTGGCGCCTTCCGTCCAGGAGAAGACGGGGCCGTAATGCAACAGGTTCGGCGCAAAAGGCATGCCGGTCTCCGGCGGTGCATCGAACAAATAGGCAAAGGTCGCTGCGTCAGAACCGATCTGCGTCGTCAGGCAGGCATCGCGGCCATTGGTGACGCAGCTCTGGTAGTCAGCGATGCAGGTCCCGTCATTGCCGAGTTCGCAGGCGCTGGCATTGATAATCGGGCTGGTGTTTGGATTGCCCGCCCGTGCCGCCAGACCGATTGTCGCGTCATTCGAGCCGGCAGTATCGCCGGACCCGATATTCACGGCGGCCACGGCCACCAGGGCGCGGCGATTGCCGTTGATGTTGGCGACACCATCCCGGGTGACCGTATCGGCGATCATGATGATGTCAGGCGCGTTATCCCGGAACTGGGCATAGACCTGATTGACCTCGGGCCATACGGGACTGAAGAAACCGCCATCGCATTCCACGCGGAAACCAACTTCAGCTGACGTATTGAAGTTGAACGCGTCATTGCGGGAAATGCCGACGACCAGATCGGCCCGGCTGCCCGCTGCAATCGGGAATGTCGGGTTCTGCGCGCCGATGGCCACGCCATTCTCGGTGAGCTGGGACGTGATCACATATTCCGACAGGTCTGTTCCCGACGTATTCGACGCCTGGACGGTGCACCCGGTGGCGTCGGTGTCGCCGGAATTGAGGACCGTGAAGAACGCGGTCGCGGTGGCATCCCGCGCGACAGTGCGGGCATCGGGAAGTGTCGCCCCGCGCAGAACCGGATCCGCAAATGCGGTTGACGCGGCTGCCATGCAAAGCGCCGCGATTGCCGTAAGATCTGTTTTCATTCGTCTCCCCTCTCTTCGGGCAGCAGCTTAGCGCGGTATCATCGGCGCGCTACTCCCTACCCCCTTTTCCTGCCCGGCGAATTCGCGCATGGTGAGACATCCCTTTGGCGTCCCAAGAGAAAACGGAACGCATGAAAATTGCCATTCTGAAAGAGAGCCGCGGCGGGGAAACCCGCGTGGCGGCCACGCCCGAAACGGTCAAGAAGCTGGTCGCGGCGGGCCATGAAATCCGGATCGAGAAGGGCGCTGGCGCGGCCTCGAGCTTTCCCGATTCCCTTTATGAAGAGATGGGTGCAACCGCCGGCACGCTGGCGGCAACGCTGAAAGGCGCCGACGCGGTCTTCGCGGTCCGTACGCCCGCCGATGAAACCCTTGCCAAATTGCCCAAGGGCTGCCTGCTGGTCGGCCTGCTGGAACCGCATGGCAACAAGGCCCAGGCGAAGGCGTTTGCCGATGCCGGCATCAATGCAATGGCCATGGAGTTCACGCCGCGGATCACCCGCGCGCAGGCGATGGACGCGCTATCCTCCCAATCCAATCTCGCCGGTTACCGCGCCCTGATCGAAGCTGCCCAGATCTCCGGGCGAGCTTTCCCGATGATGATGACGGCCGCGGGCACGGTCGCAGCCGCGAAAGCCTTCATCATGGGGGCCGGTGTCGCCGGTTTGCAGGCAATCGCGACAGCCCGCCGGCTCGGCGCCGTGGTCTCGGCCACCGACGTGCGTCCGGCGGCCAAGGAACAGGTCGCCTCGCTGGGCGGCAAATTCATTGCGGTCGAGGACGAGGAATTCAAGGCGGCAGAGACTGCAGGCGGCTATGCCAAGGAGATGTCGAAGGAATACCAGGCCAAGCAGGCCGAGCTGGTCGCCAGCCACATTGCCAAGCAGGACGTCGTGGTGACCACGGCGCTGATCCCCGGGCGCCCGGCCCCGAAGCTGATCACCAAGGCGATGGTCGAGACCATGAAGCCCGGCTCGGTGATCATCGACATCGCCGCAGCGATGGGCGGGAATTGCGAGCTGACCGAGGCCGACAAGATCGTCGAGCACAAGGGCGTTTCGATTGCCGGCTACACCAATCTGCCGGGCCGGCTCGCCGGCGACGCCTCCTCGCTCTACGCGCGGAACCTCGTAAATCTGACACCGCTGCTGGTCGATGATGATGGCAGAAAAGCGCCGCACTGGGATGATGAAATCATTACCGGCATGACGCTGACGCGCGACGGCAAGGTCGTGCACGAAACGCTGAAATAGGACGGGAAAACCATGGACGCTGTTGATCCGATCACCCTCCGCCTCGCGATCTTCGTGATGGCGATCTTCGTCGGCTATTACGTGGTCTGGTCGGTGACCCCGGCCCTGCACACGCCGCTGATGGCCGTGACCAACGCGATTTCCTCGGTGATCATTGTCGGCGCACTGCTGGCAGCGGCGGCCCCGGCCCTGACCGGCGATGGCGAAGCCAGTTCCGGCGTCGCACGCTTCTCCGGCGGGATCGCGGTCATCCTGGCCAGCGTGAACATATTCGGCGGCTTCCTCGTCACCCAGCGCATGCTGGCCATGTACAAGAAGAAGGAAAAGCCGGCCGCGGAAGGAGACAAGTCATGACCCGTTTTGTCCTCACCATCCTGCTGGCCCTGTCTTTTGCGGGCCTGGCCGAAGCCCAGCAACGCGGCCGCCTGACCAACCAGTCGGAACGCCCCGGCCCGGGCGC
Organism: uncultured Hyphobacterium sp.; assembly: GCA_965366295.1. Taxonomy (GTDB): domain Bacteria; phylum Pseudomonadota; class Alphaproteobacteria; order Caulobacterales; family Maricaulaceae; genus Hyphobacterium. The sequence goes on along the minus strand of CBDUFA010000024.1, from coordinate 6,029 downwards.
GGCCCAGTGCCGGATCGTCCAGACCGTCTATGCCCGCGGTGGCGCCGGTTTCGTCTGTGACCTGGGACAGGACGGACGCGTCCTGATGGCGACAGATGGCGGCACACGGCCCGGCGGGATTGCCGCCTTCATGGCCTGGCTGCTGGAAGCGCGGCAGAGCGGCTCGGCCCGGAACACGATCACGGTGAATTACGAAGCCGCCGACGCCGCGACACAGGACATCTGCGACGCGTCAGGTCTTCGCGGTGCCAGCGCCCGCTCGCCAATCACCTGCTATCGCATCCTCGCGATCGTGGACTGATCCATGTTGCGAATCCTGACACTGATCGTCATTCTGCTGTTTTCGGTTTCCGGCGCGGCGCGCGCCCAGTCACAGGCCGACGAACCGCGCCTGCAACAGCTTCAGACCGCGCCGGCCCGCCAGATGGACTCACAGGAAGGCCAGCCAACGCTGACGCGGCGAGCTCTGGACCTGCTGACCGAGGACGAGGATGAACAGGCGGCGCCGCCGCGCGGCCGTGAACCGGCCGGCAGCTATGGCCTGACCTGCGCGAACATCCACCGGGTGCTGGTCCAGGAGTTTGTCATCCGGCTCAGCTGTTACGACCGGGACCGGTTCGGAAATTTCGAATACGCCCTGCAGGTCGGGTCATTTGACGGCACCGATCCGGGCGAAGCCGTCCAACGCTGGTATGCCAGTGAATTTCTGCAGGCTGTCTACTACACGATGGACAATCCCGGAGCGGCGCTTTCACTTCGCGTCTACGAACGTGCCGCCTACGAGGCGTATATCCGGACTTTCACCATCGTATTCGAGGAATAGGGAAACACCCCAAGGACCCGCTCATGAACGCTGATCTTGCTGCCATTCTCTATCTCGTCTCCGGCGTGCTGTTCATCCTCGCGCTGCGCGGGCTGTCACACCCCGAGACGGCGCGCCAGGGCAATTATTTCGGCATGGCCGGGATGGCGCTGGCCATCGGCGTGTCGCTGCTCGCCTCCGGGATCGGATTCCAGGGCCTTCTGATCATACTGCTGCTGATGGCGGTCGGCGGCGGCACGGGTGCTGTAATCGCCCGGCGCATCCCGATGACGGCCATGCCGCAACTGGTCGCGGCTTTCCACTCGCTGGTCGGCATGTCGGCCGTGCTGGTGGCGATTGCCGCTTTCTATCGCCCGGACGTCTTCCATATCGGCACGCGCGATCACCTTCTCGGGGTCGGTCATCGCCTTCATGAAGCTGCAGGGCATGGTCTCGGGTGCACCGATCATCTTCAAGGGACAGCATTGGCTGAACCTGGCCTTTGGCGGTTTCATCGCGCTGATGATCATCTTCCTGATGGCGTCTGGCGGACAGCTCGGCTTTGCCTTCTGGGCACTGACCATCGTGGCCTTCATCCTCGGCGTCACCCTGATCATCCCGATCGGCGGCGCCGACATGCCGGTCGTCGTCTCGATGCTCAACTCCTACTCGGGCTGGGCCGCCGCCGCGCTCGGTTTCACGCTGGAGAACACGGCGCTGCTGGTCACCGGCGCGCTGGTTGGTTCCTCGGGCGCGATCCTGTCCTACATCATGTGCAAGGGCATGAACCGCTCCTTTATCTCGGTCATTCTCGGCGGCTTTGGCGGCGAAGCGGCCGGACCGGCCGGCGAAGGTCCGCAAGGCACCGTCAAGCAGGGCTCGGCCGATGATGCGGCCTTCATCCTGAAGAATGCCCGCAAGGTCATTATCGTGCCGGGCTATGGCATGGCGGTCGCGCAGGCCCAGCACGCGCTCAAGGAAATGGCCGACGTGATGAAGGCAGAGGGCGTCGAGGTGTCCTACGCCATTCACCCGGTGGCGGGCCGCATGCCCGGCCACATGAATGTGCTGCTGGCGGAAGCGAATGTCCCCTATGACGAGGTGTTCGAGCTGGAGGACATCAATTCCGAGTTTTCCAATGCCGACGTCGCCTTCGTGATCGGTGCCAATGACGTCACCAACCCGGCCGCCGAGGATGATCCGTCCTCGCCGATCTACGGCATGCCGGTATTGCAGGTCTGGAAGGCCGGCACGGTGTTCTTCATCAAGCGCTCGCTCGGCTCGGGCTATGCCGGGGTCGAGAACCCGCTTTTCTTCCGCGACAACACGATGATGCTCTTGGGCGATGCCAAGAAGATGACCGAGCAGATCGTCAAGGCGATGGACTAGGGGCTACCAACAGCCCTCATAGACAATCACCTGGATGCCCAGCGGGTCGCGCAGGTAAAGATAGCGTGCGCCCCAGGGCCTGTCCTTCAGGTCTTCCGGCTCGATATCCTCCGGCAATCCCTTGATGAAATCATCAAGCGGTTCAGCCTTGTATTGAAGGCTGAGGCCGGAGAAATCGTGCACCGTGTCGGTCTCGTAGATTTCCAGCAGCGCCTCGTTTTGACCGTCCTCGAAGGCCACGATGACACCCTTGTCGCCGCCTTCGTCCCATTCCTCGACCACGACCATGCCGAACAGGCGCTGATACCATGCCTGCATTTCCGCCATTTTTGGCGTCGAAATCTTGGTCTTCTGGGAAAGTTTCATAGTGTTCCATTCTTCCTCCCCCGCAAGCAGGGAGAGAAACTATCGCCCGGCCCGCACCAGCCGCCCCGGTTTCTCGCCGGTGAATCTATCATCCAGCACGATGGGTACACCGCCAACGATGGTGGCCCTGTAACCGCGCGCGCCCTGAAGCAGGCGTTGTCCGCCCGCCGGTAAGTCCTTCACCATGTGCGGCGGTTCGAGCTGGAGACCGTCATAGTCGATGACATTGATGTCGGCCTTCATCCCTTCGCGCAGATAGCCGCGATCGGTTAGCGACAGGAAATCGGCGATGTCCGATGTGAGCATCTTCACGGCCTGTCCGACAGGTAGTTTCGGCCCACGCGTGCGGTCGCGCGTCCAGTGCGAGAGCAGATAGGTCGGCATGGACGCGTCGCAGATCGTGCCGACATGCGCGCCGCCATCGCCAAGCCCCTGCAGCGCCTGCGGATGGGTCATCATCTTCATGACATTGCCGTAGTCGCCTTCGGTATAATTGTAGATCGGGAAGTAGATCAGCTCCTTGCCATCGCGTTCCAGCACCGTGTCGTAGAGCTTTTCCATCAGCGGAATGCCTTCGGCCTGCGCTTTCGCGGCCAGCGCGTTTTCCGGCGGCTGTTCATAGTCCGGCGGGTCGCCGAGCTGGAACAGCTTGGTCGCGACATACTCGATATTCTCCATCAGCAGGTCGGCCAGAGGCGGAATGGACGATCCCGGCCCGGACAGCTTGTCGGTCTTCTCCGACAGGATCTGCGCCCGGAAGTCCGGCGTCTTCATGATCGCCACACGCTCCTCGAAGGGCAGGTGCGCGATTTTCTTGTAGCTGGGATAGCCCATGAAGAAGTGGAAGGTGCATTGCAGGCCGAGGAAAACGCCGATGCCGCGCGGTGCGGTCTGCACGCGCATATCGACACCTTCGGCCTTCATCTGCTCGGCTTTGGCAAGGATTTTCGTCCACTGGTCCGGGGCGAAATCGCGTTGCATCAGCGACATGGAGAAGGGGCGTCCGCCCGCAGCCTTGGCATAGGCTTCCAGCACATGCCATTCGGTTTCAAACCGGTCGCCTTCGCGCTCCAGGTCAAAGTCGGAGACTGCCTGGACGACGCCGTAGTCGAGCCCCTCGAATGCTCTCGCAATCCCGGCCAGCTCCTTCGTCGTGGCCTCGGACGACGGCGTCCAGTCGCCATCGGCAGTCTTGTGCACGTCCGAGCGCCCGGTCGAGAAACCGATCGCGCCGGCCTCCATCGCTTCACGGACGAGTTGCTGCATGCTGGCGATATCATCGTCATTCGCCTCTTCCTCGGCGATTGCCCGGTCGCCCATCACGTAAACGCGCAACGGGTCATGGCCGATATGGACGGCGATATCGATGGTGCGCTTCTGCTCATCCAGCGCATTCATGTAGTCGGGGAAGCTTTCCCAATTCCATTTCAGCCCTTCGGCGAGCGCGGTGCCGGGAATGTCCTCCACCCCCTCCATCAGCTTGATCAGGCGTTCGTGGTCGGTGGATTTCACCGGCGCGAAACCGACGCCGCAATTGCCCATAATGGTGGTGGTCACGCCGTGGCGGGAGGACGGTTCTAGCTGATCGTCCCAGGTGGCCTGGCCGTCATAGTGGGAATGGAGGTCGAGGAAGCCCGGCGTGACGATACATCCCGATGCATCGATCTCGCGGCCGGCCTCTTCCGGGCAATCGCCGATCGCGACAATCATCCCGTCGCGGATAGCAATGTCGGCCTGGCGGCCCTCGCTGCCCGTGCCGTCGAAAACGGTGCCGCCCTTGATGCGGATATCATAGCTCATGGTCTCTCCCCCGGTGTCCGGCCCGTGTGTTTTGTCCGGTCGATGTCGTTCAGGAGAGTGTGGCGCGAAAATCCCGTGGCGTTAAGCCGGTCGCTGCCTTGAAGGCCCGCGTCAGCGCCGAGTGCTCGGAATAGCCGGCTTCCAGCGCCGCGTCAGTGAGCGAACGGCCTGCCCGGATGGCGTCGATGGCGCGCTGAACCCGCAAGCGGGCCCGGTATTGCTTGGGCGTTTGTGCCAGCACGGCATTGAAGTCCCGCTCCAGCTGCGCCACGGAGCAGGCGGCCGCCTCGGCGATATCGCCGACATCCAGCTTCACATCCAGCCGGTCGGAAATGGTGCGGGTGGCAATATCCAGGCGGCGATAGACCTGGCGGGCCTGGCGGTTGTCCGGCAAGGGATAGGAAATGCCGCGTGCAAACGTCTCCCCGTCGCGCTCGAAGCGGCAGCGGGCATAGAGAAACCAGCGGCAATGGCCGGAATGGTCATAGGTGTAATCGAACCGGTCGATCAGCGTATAGCCGTCGGAGATGACCGCATCGAGCTCGTCATAACGGCGGACAATCTCGTCGTCGAAGAAATCACTTGTCCGCTGACCGATTACCGGCCGGATGGAGGTCTGGCCGAAAAACGCGGCCAATCCCCGATTGCCGGCCACATAATGCCGTCCCGCATCCTTCATGAACTGGATGCAGGCGGCAGCCCGCCGGATATTGGCGGACAGGATCAGGGGTTCACTTGCAAGCGTGGCAGCGGTCACGGCTCTCGCCCTCCTGCCGGCAGGGTCTGCAGGTTGCGGACTGGCGTCAAGACGCGACCCCTGCACGGCTTCTAAATTCTGCGTGAATGACACTTTTGGAGGGTCCCGACATGACCTCGACGAATTTCATCCTCTTGGCGGCCATCACCGCCGGAACGAGTCTGAGCACGGCGGCATTTTGTCAAAACAGCACCCCTACGTCCCCGCCGCCGTGCTCAGGCGACGAATTCCGCCAGCTCGATTTCTGGGTTGGTGACTGGAATGCCGAATGGGACAATCCCGACGGCTCCATTGGCCAAGGCGTCAATCACATCACGCGCGACGAGTTCGGCGATTGCGTGATCTATGAGCGCTTTAATGGCAACGGGCTGGTGGGTATGTCGGTGTCGACCTATTTCGCCCCGCTCGGGATCTGGCGTCAGACCTGGGTTGATGACCAGGGCGGGTATTTCGCATTGATCGGCGGCCCGGCCGGTGAAGACGCCCCGTTCGATTTCGTGCTGACCAATACACGCTTGTCGGAAAACGCGCCCTTCCTTCGCATGATCTGGCAGGACGTGACCGAGGACAGCTTCACCTGGCGCTGGCAGGGCCGCGCCACGCGGGAGGATGAATGGGCCGACCGCTGGGTGATCCGCTATACCCGCATGGACGAGGAATAACGGTCGTAAAAGCGGAAACCGCCGGCCAGTGCCAGCCCGGCGAAGAGATGCCATAACGACCAGAAGCCGGTCACGGCCGCTGCGCCACCCAGAGAGGGAAATTGGGTGAGCAGGATGACAAGGCCGAGGCCGGCATTCTGGATCCCGATCTCGAAGGTCAACGCCCGGCGCGACGGGGATTCCAGCCGCATGACCCGCCCGGCCAGAGCGCCCAGCGCAAAGGCCGATGCGTTATGCATGATCGCTACCGGCG